>NZ_JBJGZW010000006.1:0-183374 GCF_054050695.1 Blastococcus sp. SYSU D00820 | reverse complement strand
CGGTCGGGCCCGCCCGGGGACGGCGCAAACATCTGCGGCCCCCCCCCCCCCCGCGGGCGGCCCGCGCGGCGTAGGGGGCGCGCCCCGGGGCGGCGGGGGAGCGGGGGTGCCGGTGGGAACGCAGTTCGGCCACTACGAGCTGCACGGGCTGCTCGGCCGCGGCGGGATGGGCGAGGTCCACCGCGCCTTCGACCGCGGTCAGCAGCGGTTCGTGGCGCTCAAGCTGCTCTCCCCGCACCTGGCCACGGACGCGCGCTTCGTGGAGCGGTTCCGGCGTGAGGCGATGGCCACCGCGAGCCTCAACGACCCGCACGTCATCCCGATCCACCAGGCCGGCGAGATCGACGGGCGCCTCTACATCGACATGCGGCTGGTGGAGGGCTCGGACCTGTCGGAGGTCCTCGAGGCGCGGGGCCCGCTGCCGCCGCCGGAGGCGGTGCGGGTCGTGCAGCAGGCCGCCGAGGCGCTCGACGCCGCGCATGCCAGGGGGCTGCTGCACCGGGACGTGAAGCCGTCGAACCTCCTGCTCACCACGCAGGGGTTCGTCTACCTCGTGGACTTCGGGCTGGTCCAGTTCCTCGAGGCCGCCGGCGCCCCGCTGACCTCGATGGGCCAGACGATCGGCACGTTCGCCTACATGGCGCCCGAGCGGATGGGCGGCGACCAGCCGGTCGACCGCCGCGCCGACGTCTACTCGCTGACCTGCGTGCTGTTCGAGGCCCTGACCGGTCGCCGGCCGTTCGCCGACGCGAGCATCCTGGGGCTCACCCGGGCGCACCTGTACGAGCCCCCGCCGCGCGTGACCGACGTCCGCCCCGACCTTCCGGCCGTGTGGGACCAGCTGGTCGCCCGGGGGATGGCGAAGGACCCGGCCCAGCGCTTCCCCACCGCCGGCGCGCTGGCGGCCGCCGCCGCGGAGGCCCTGGGCGCCCCGCCGCCCGACCGGCGGCGGAACGGCCCGGTCCGGCCGGATGACGACACCGTGCACCGGCCGGTGCCGCCATCCGGGCCGCCCGGTGCCGAGCCGCCCGTCGCCGGGTCGCCCGCCGGCCGCGGCCGGCGCCGGGCCTGGCTGGTCGCCGCCGTCGCGGCGACCGTGGCCCTGGCGGTGCTGGCCGTCGTCGCCGTCACCGGGGGCTGGTTCACCGGCGGCGATCCCGAGGCCGCCTCGTCGACCACGAGCACGGCCCCGACGACCAGCCGGCCCCCGACGACCCCGCCGAGCACGACACCGCCCCCGACGACCCCGCCCCCGACGACCCCGCCCCCGCCGCCGACCACGACGGCGTTCGACCCGCGGCTCACGGCGGTCTTCCCCGACCTGGCGGGCGCGCCAGGGGTGGACTGCGCGCCCTACGCCCTGCGGCCGGACCAGCTGAGCACGCCGGACGGGAGCCAGCCGCTGCTGGTGGTGGCCTGCGTCTACGCGTCGGCGCCGGATGGTCGCGTCTACTACCACCTCTGGGGCGACTTGACGCTCGGGCCGGTCTTCATCGACGGGCTCCGGGCCGGCTACGCGACCGTGCCGGGGCTGGAGAGCACCCGGTGGACGTTCGACGGGCTGGACCAGGGGCCGTACACGTCGACCGCCGGCCCGGCCGGGACGCCGTTCGCGGTGCAGGTCTTCGCCTGCTACGACCGCGCGCCGGCGTGCATGTCGATCACCGCGCCCGACCTGGAGACCGCGCGTGTGCTGTGGGGGTCCTGGCAGCCCAGCCGCCAGTAGCTCTCGGCGGTGGAACGGAAGCGGACCGTGACGGCTGACCGCCGTCCCGGACGGGTCCGTCACCTCGACCCGGGGAGGTCGTTCCTGCCGGTCGAGTGACACCGCACCCGTTCCGAACCGCCCCGGGGGTCCCCTTGTCAGCTGCGCGTCGTTCCCCGCACCGGAGGCCGCACGGCCGCCGGGCCCTCCTCGTCACCGGCCTGGTCGCCGCGGCCGTCGCCCTGCCGGGCGTGGCCTCGGCCGAGGAGGGCGGCAGCGCGCCGGCGCTCCCGCCCGAGCTGCAGTCGGTCGTCGAGGACGTGCAGCAGGGCGTCGGCGACCTCGCCGGCGGGGTCCCCGGTGGCGTGCCGGCCACGGGGGACACCGGGGAGGGCGCCCCGGCTCCCACGGCGCCCGCGGTGCCCGAGCTGCCCGGCTTCGACCCGTCGATGCTGGAGCCGCTCGGCCTGTCCGCCGACTGCGTCGGCCAGTTCCAGGCGACGGTGGAGGCGTTCCTCGCCGACCTGCAGACCCTGCTCACCGAGGGCGCCGCGGAGTTCCAGGGCCTGGTCACCGACCTGGTCACGAAGCTCACGACCGACCCCGGCAGCCTGCTCGACCCCGCGCTGCTCGACCCGGGTGCCATCCCCGGCGCCGACGAGCTCGAGGCCCTCGTCACCAACCTGGTCGCGAACCTCGAGGACCTCGCCGCGGCCTGCGTCCCGGTGCCCGAGGCGCCCGGCACCACCCCGCCGCCGGCGCCGCCCGCGGCGCACACGCCCGAGCCGCCGGCCACCCACCCGCAGCCGGTCGCGGCTCCGGTGGCCCAGCAGCCGGTGCAGTACCTGGGCTACGCCCCCACGGGCGGCGAGCCCGCGGACGACGGCCCGGGCGCGCTGCCGCTGGCCGCCCTGGGCGGCGCGGCGCTGCTCGCCGGCGCCACCGCGGTCACCCGGATGCGGACCCGTGTGGCGCGCGACGAGGGGTGAGCGGCTGCCGCTGCTGACCGCGCTGGCGGTCGGGCTGGCGTGCCTGGCGCTGCTCGGGTGGGTGTACCGGCCGGGCAGCGCCCCCGCGCAGGCCTCGGCGCCGGTCGCCGAGCTGCTCGCGGTGCCGGCGACCGGTGAGGTGCCGGCGCTGCCGGCCGGCACCCGGCCGGCCGACGGGCCGATCGTGCCGGCGCGGCTGACCGTGCCCGCGATCGGCGTGGACACCGCCGTGGAGACCCGCGGCACGGTCAGCTACGAGAACCCGTTCACCGGGGAGCCGGTCGCCGGCTACGGCGTCCCGGAGTCCATGCGGACCACGTCGTGGTGGTCCGACGGCCCGGCGCCGGGGTCCGGTGCGATGGCCGTCGTCCTCGGGCACGCCCGGTCCGGCGGCGGGGCGGTGTTCGACGGGCTGACCGACCTGTCCGCCGGTGACGAGGTCGTGCTGACCGACGCCGGCGGCGCGGTCCTGCGGCTGCGGGTGCTCGGCGAGCCGGTGACCGGCCTGGACAAGGCCACCTCCGCGCTGTCCGACACGCTCAACGCCCACCCGGAGGGCGCCGACCTCGCGCTGGTGACCTGCGGCGGCGAGTACGACGAGGACGCCGGCGCCAGCGAGGACAACACCGTCGTCTTCGCCGACGTGGTCTGACCCGGCTCAGCCGGCCGCCGCGGGCGGCTCGCCCGGCGGCGCGACGTCGCTGATCCGCGGGAACGGCCGGGTGGAGAAGACCACCTCCACGGGCACCCGGAAGAACTCGGCGATCCGCAGCGCCAGGTGCAGGCTGGGGTTGTACTCGCCGCGCTCCAGGTAGCCGACGGTCTGGTAGTGCACGCCCAGGGCGTCGGCCAGCTCCCGCCGGGTGACGCCCTGCTCGGCCCGGAGCAGCGCGATCCGGTTGTGGACCGCGTCGCCGCGGTCGCCGCTCACCGGACCCACTGCACCGCCGCGTCCCGGGCCGCGGCCACCTGGGATCCGGACTGCCGCCGGGCCATCCGCCGGAGCACCCGCGGCGTGACCAGCAGGCCGGCGACCGCCCAGGCGGCGAGGACGAGCACCGTCGTCCCGGTGCGCCAGGAGTCGCCCAGCTCCACGGTGACGGCGGCGTCGGGCAGGAACGCCGAGCGCATGCCCAGGCCGATCCAGTACGTGGGGAACACCTGGGCCACCGCCTGCACCCACCCCCACAGCGCCTGGATCGGGAAGAAGATCCCCGAGATCGCCGTGACGGCGAGCACCGGCAGCATCCCCCAGGTGCCCACCTTCTGCGTGCTGGGCACCACCGCACCGATGACCATGCCCAGCGGCAGGGTGGCCAGCAGCCCCAGCGCGACCACCCAGGCGACGGTCAGCCAGCCCGCCGCCCCGCGCGCCATCACGTCGTCGAACAGCAGGAAGCTCGGCACGAGGATGACCAGGAGCATCGGCAGCAGGCCGAGGGAGTGGTAGAGCACCTGGCCGGTGACGTAGCCGGGCATGCCGTGCGGCAGGGCCTTGTGGCGCAGCAGCGTGCCGTCCTCGCGCTCCATGGCCAGGGCGAACGCCGGGCCGATGACCACGCCGAAGGCCAGCAGCCCGGCCAGGATGCCGGGCAGGCTGTAGGCGACCAGCGAGATGCCGGTGTCGCCCAGCTCGCCGTTCCGGTTGAACCACAGGTAGAGCAACGTGCCGCCGCCCATGGTCAGGTAGAACGCCTGGTCCTGCGGGCTGCGCAGGCTGAGGACGAACTCGGTCCAGCCGCGGCGCAGGCCGAGGCGGACGGCGTTGCGGGTCGCGCTCACGGGACCACCACCGGGACGTCGGGCACCGGGCGGGTGCGGCTCTCGAACTGCTGGACCATGGCGAGGTAGGTGTCCTCGAGGCCGGCCGGGCGCACCTCGAGGTCGGTGAGCTCGTCGCCGTGCTGCTCGAACAGCCGGCGGACGAAGGCGACGACGTCGTCGGTCGCGTGCACGAACCGCTCGGCGCCGCAGGCCCACCGCACCTCGGACGTACCCGCGACCTGGCGGGCGAGCGCCTCCGGGCTGCCGTCGGCGACGATGCGGCCGCCGGCCAGGATCAGGATCCGGTCGGCCAGCCGCTCGGCCTCGGCGAGGTCGTGGGTGGTCAGCAGGATCGTCGTGCCCTCGAGGTCGGACAGCCGGTGCACCAGGTCGTGGAAGTCCCGCCGCGCCTGGGGGTCGAAGCCCGCCGTCGGCTCGTCGAGGAAGAGCAGGTCCGGCCGGCCGATGATGCCCACGGCGACGTCGAGCCGGCGGCGCTGGCCGCCGGAGAGGGTGCCGATCCTGCGGTCGGCGGACCCGGCCAGGCCGACGACGTCGAGCAGCCACTCCAGCTCGTAGGGCCGCGGCCGCTCGGCGGTGCCGTAGGGGGCGTAGTAGCCGCCCAGCTGCCCGAGCAGCCGGCGGGGGGTCCACCGGGCGTGGTCCCGCCACGACTGGAGGACCACCCCCACCCGTGCCCGCCAGGCGTCGCCGGCCCGGGCCGGGTCCTCGCCCAGCACCTCCACCGTGCCGGCCGAGGGCAGCCGGAAGCCCTCGAGCACCTCGATGGTGGTCGTCTTGCCGGCCCCGTTGGGGCCCAGCAGGCAGACCACCTCGCCGGGGTGGACGTCGAGGTCCACCCCGGCGAGCACCTCGTTGCTGCCGTAGCTCATCCGCAGGTCGCGCACCCGGACGACGGGGTGCCCGGACAGGTCCTGACTCATCGCCGCTCCTCGCCCCCCGTGAGGAATGCGGTGATAGTAGGACTGCTACATCCGAAGCACAACTACTCCAGGCGGGCCTCCGGGGCCAGCCCGACGACCTCGCCGACGACCCACACCGCCGGCGGCCGGATCGCCTCGTCGGCGAGGGTCTGCGCCAGCCCGGCCAGCGTCGTCCGGACCACCCGCTGGGTGGGGGTGGAGCCGTCGGCGACGACGGCCACCGGCGTCGCCGGCGCCCGGCCGTGCTCGACCAGCGCCGCGGCGATCGCCGGCGCGGTGTCCACGCCCATGAGGACGACGACCGTGCCGCGCAGCCGGCCGATGGCCGCCCAGTCGACCAGCGACTGGGGGTGCCCGGGCGGCAGGTGCCCGGAGACGACGACGAACTCGTGGGTCAGCCCGCGGTGGGTGACCGGGATGCCGGCCAGGGCCGGGACGCCGATCGCGCTGGTCACCCCCGGCACCACCTCGACCGGCACGCCGGCGGCCACGCAGGCCTCCAGCTCCTCCATGCCGCGGCCGAAGACGAACGGGTCACCGCCTTTGAGCCGCGCCACGCGCCGGCCGGCCTGCGCGTGCTCGACCAGCAGCGCGTTGATCTGCTCCTGCGCCATCGACCGGCCGCGGGGCAGCTTCGAGGCGTCGATGACCTCGACCTCGGGCGGCAGCGAGGCCAGCAGCGACTGCGGCGCCAGGTGGTCGGCGACGACGACGTCGGCCTGGGCGACCGCCTGCTGCCCGCGCACGGTGATCAGCCCGGGGTCGCCGGGCCCGCCGCCGACCAGCACGACGCTGCCCGGCCGCCCGCCGGCCGGGGTGCGCGCGGCCCGGTCGGCGATGCTGCCGTCTGCCAGCCCGGCGAGGACGGCGTCGCGCACGCCCACCGCGCGCTGCGGATCGCCGCCGCCGTGCACGCCGACGACGAGGTCGCCCTGCCGGCCCACGGCCGGCGTCCAGACGCTGGAGGAGGCGCGGTCGTCGGCGCGGGCGCAGAACACCCGGGACCGCTCGGCCTCCGCGGCGACCGCGGCGTTGACCTCCGGATCGTCGGTGGCGGCGACCGCGTACCAGGCGCCGTCGAGGTCGCCGGGCCGGTAGCGCCGGCGCACCCAGGTCAGGGAGCCGGGCGCGACCAGGGCCTCCAGCGCGGGGGTCACGTCGGGGCTGACCACGGTGACCCGGGCGCGGGCCTCCAGCAGCCCGGCCACGCGGCGGTGGGCGACCTGGCCGCCGCCGACCACGACGACCGGCCGGTCGAGCAGGCGCAGGCCGACGGGGTAGACGACTCCGCTGGCGGGGTCGACGGGGGTGGCGCTCATCAGCTCTTCTCGGTGACGCCGGCCGAGTCGAACGTCGCGACGTCCCGCAGCCCCCGGGCGGCGCTGGCCACCAGCGGCAGCGCCAGCAGCGCGCCGGTGCCCTCGCCCAGCCGCAGGTCCAGCCCGAGCAGCGGCCGCAGGCCGAGCGCCTGCACGGCGAGGGCGGAGCCGGGCTCGGCGGAGGTGTGCCCGGCCAGCACGGAGTCCAGCACGGGCGGGCACAGGGCGGCGGCCACCAGGGCGGCCGAGGCGGCGATGACGCCGTCCAGCAGCACCGGGACGCGGGCCGCGGCCGCGCCCAGGAGGAACCCGGCGACCGCCGCGTGCTCGAGGCCGCCGACCTCGGCCAGCGCGGCGAGCGCCTCCTCCGGCGTGCCGGGCCGGCCGGGCACGCGGGCCACGGCCCGCTCGACCACGGCGACCTTGCGGGCCAGCGTCGGGTCGTCGACGCCGGTGCCGCGGCCGGTCGCCGCGGCGGCGTCGGCCCCGGTGAACGCGCAGACCAGCGCCGCGGACGGGGTGGTGTTGCCGATGCCCATGTCGCCGGTGACCAGGCAGCCGGCGTCGGCGGCCAGCGCGGTGGCCACCTCGATCCCCACCTCGACGGCACGGCGAGCCTCGTCGAGGGTCATCGCCGGGCCGACGGCGAGGTCGGCGGTGCCCGGGCGGACGCGGCGGGCCAGCAGCCGCGAGCCGTCGGCGACCGCGTACGGCGTGGCCACGCCGACGTCGACCACCACGACGTCGGCACCCAGCTGCGCGGCGAAGGCGTTCACCACGGCGCCGCCGGCGACCAGGTTGGCCACCATCTGCGCGGTGACCTCCTGCGGCCACGGCGTCACGCCCTGGGCGTGCACGCCGTGGTCCCCGGCGAAGACGGCGACCGCGGCCGGCACCGGCAGCGGCGGGGGGCACGAGCCGGCGATGCCGGCGAGCTGGGCGGCGACGTCCTCCAGGACGCCCAGGGAGCCCGGCGGCTTGGTCATGCGGTCCAGGCGCTCGCGGGCGGCCCGCTCGGCCGCGGCGTCGCGCGGGCGGACGGCGGCGACGGTGCGGCCCAGCAGCGTGCCGGCGAAGGGCGGTTCGGTGCTCAGCGGATCTCCTCGGGGACGCGGGGCACGTCGGGCGTCGTCGGCGGCGTGCGGTGCCAGGGGGACAGGATCGCAGCGAGGTCGGCGGCGAACGCACGCGAGGTCCCGGGATCGCGGACGGCGATGCGCACGTGGTCGCCGTCCAGGCCGGGGAAGGTGTCGCCGCGGCGCACCGCCCAGCCCCGCTCGCGCAGCGCCGCGCGGACCGCCGCGCCGCCGGGCACCCGCAGCAGGACGAACGACGAGCGCGGCTCCCCGACGACCTCGACGCCGTCGGGCAGGGCGGCCAGCAGCGCGGCGCGCGAGCGCTCGAGCTCGCGGGCGGCGGCGTCGGCCTCGGCGCGGGCGGCCGGGGCGGTGCAGGCGGCCAGCGCGGCCAGCGCCGGCGTGGAGACCGGCCACGGCGGCTGGTGCCGGGCCAGCTCGGCGACCAGGCCGGCCGGGCCCAGCGCGTAGCCGACCCGCAGCCCCGCCAGCCCCCAGGTCTTGGTCAGGCTGCGCACCACGAGCAGCCCGGGCAGGTCGCGGCGGCCGGCCAGCGACGCCGGCTCGCCGGGCACGGTGTCGGCGAACGCCTCGTCGACCAGAAGCACCCGGCCGGGCCGGGCGAGGGCGGCCACCGCCTCGGCGGGGTGCAGGACCGAGGTGGGGTTGGTCGGGTTGCCGAGCACCACGAGGTCGGCGTCCGCCGGCACGGCGGCCGGGTCCAGCCGGTAGCCGGGGGCCTCGAGGAGCAGCCGCTCCACGGGATGCCCGGCGGCGCGCAGCGCGGCCTCCGGCTCGGTGAACGACGGGTGGACGACGACCGCGCGGCGCGGCCGCAGCGCGCGCGCCACCAGCACGAACGCCTCGGCCGCGCCCGCGGTGAGCAGCACCTCGCCGGGCGGGCGGCCGTGCGCGGCGGCGACCGCGGCACGCGCGGGCCCGGCGTCGGGATAGGCGGCGCCGGCGTCGAGCGCCTCGTGCAGCAGCGTGCGCAGCCACTCGGGGGGCGTGCCGGCCCGCACGTTCACCGCGAGGTCGGTCAGCCCGGGCGCCAGCTCGGCGTCGCCGTGGTGGGAGAGGTCGTACGTCACTCTGTCCACGGTTCGCTCCCGCGGCGCGCTCCGCTCACGCACACCGCCACCGCCACCGTCACCCGGCCCACCACCGTCTTCCGGACCACCAGCGCCCCGCCGGCCGCCAGCGCGGCGGCCTCCGCCACCGACGGCGTCCCCACCCGCGCGGCGACCGCGGCCGACGGGCTCGGCACGGGCACCCGGGCCAGCTCGGCCGCCGCGTACGCCGCCACCGGCCACCCGCGGGCGGCGGCCGCCGCGGCGATCCCCGGCTCGGCCGCGCGCACGTCGAGCGTGGCCAGCCGCACGTCGCCGGCGCCGGCCGGCAGGACGGCGTCCACCGCGGCCAGCACCTCCTCGGCGCCGACCCCGGAGGAGGCGCCGACGCCGACGACCTTCACGTGGGCACCCCCGGCCGGTCGGGCAGCGCCGCCAGCAGCTCGGCGGCGTCGCGGGGGAGGGCGCCGTCGGGCAGCAGGCCCAGCGCGCGCAGCCGCGCGCCGACGGTCAGCGCCCACGGCCGGTCCAGGCGGGCGCGGGCCAGCAGGCCGTCGTCCCCGAGGACGTCCTCGGGCCGGCCCTGCACCACCCGCCGGTCGACGACGACGGCGACCTCGTCGGCCCAGCGCAGCGCGAGGTCGACGTCGTGGGTGCTCATGACGACCGTCGACCCGGACTCCTGCAGCCGGGTCAGCGCGGCCAGCGCCTCGGCGACCGCGGAGGGGTCCAGCCCGGCGGTCGGCTCGTCGAGCAGCAGCACGCACGGCCGCATCGCGACCGCGCCGGCGATCGCCACGCGCTTGCGCTCGCCGTAGGAGAGCTGGTGGGTGGGCCGGGCGGCCAGGTCGTCGACGGCGAGCAGGCGCAGCGCCTCGGCCACGCGCTCGCGCACCTCGGGCTCCGCCAGCCCCAGGTTCAGCGGGCCGAAGGAGACGTCCTGCGCCACCGAGGCGCTGAACAGCTGGTCGTCGGGGTCCTGCAGCACCAGCTGCACCTCCTGCCGGTGCGCGCGCAGCCCGCGGCGGGTGTGCTGCAGCCGGACGCCGTCCACGCTCACCGACCCCGCGGCCGGGGCCAGCGCGCCGGACAGGCAGCGCAGCAGCGTGGTCTTGCCCGAGCCGTTGGCCCCGAGCACGGCCAGCCGCCGGCCGGCCGGCACGGTCAGCGAGGCGCCGTCGAGCACCCGCCGCCCGCGCTCGTAGCCGACCACCAGCCCCTCGGCAGCCAGCGACCGGTGGCTCATGCCACCACCAGCGAGACCGCCACCAGACCGGCCAGCCCGGTGGCCGTGGCGGCGAGGAAGGCCGGGGACGACGGCAGCACCTCGGGCAGCACCCGCAGCCCGGTCTCCAGGCCGCGGCCGGCCAGCCCCTCCTGCATCCGGCGGGCCCGCGACCAGGAGCGGGTGAGCACCGCGGCGGCCAGGGCGCCCGAGGAGCGGTAGGAGCGGCGCACCGACGAGTAGCCCATCCGCGCGGTCTGGGCCTCGCGGATCGTCCGCAGGCTCTCCAGCAGCACGAACAGCAGCCGGTAGGTCACGCTGGCCACCTCGACCACGGCGGCGGGCACGCGCAGCCGGCGCAGCGCGGGCAGCAGGTCCGACATCGGCGTGGTGGTGGCCAGCAGCAGCACCGCGGCGCCCCCGGCCAGGGCGTGCCCCACCAGCGCACCGGCGGTGGCCGCGGCGTCCGGCGCCCAGCCCAGGCCGCCGCCGTCCACGGAGACGACGGCGGTCAGCGCGCCGATCGCGACGAACGCCAGCGGCCAGCGCACCGCCCGGCCGAAGGTGCGGGCCGGCACCCGGGCGGGGCCGAGGGCCAGCAGCACCGCGGTGCCGGCGACCAGCGCGCTGCCCGGCCACGGCGGCAGCAGCAGCGCGCAGACCACCAGGCCGGCGCACAGCAGCAGCTTGTCGGTGGGGGAGCGGCGCCGCCAGGCGCTGGCCCAGGCCGCGTCGTCGACGGCCAGGGTCACTGCGGATCGGCTCCCGGAGTGCTCGCCGCGGCCGCCGCCGACCGGCGGCCGCGCAGCCGGCCGAGCACGTAGCCGAGCACCCCGGCGCCGAGCGCGGCCTGCAGCGCGAACAGCCCCGACTCGACCTCGCCGGCCGGGCTGAACAGGGACTGGAACCAGGGGGTGTAGCCGTCGGCCTCGAGCTCCTCGGTCACGGCGGCGTCGGTGCCGCCGTACTCCGAGGCGCCGCCGTCGACCAGCAGCGGAACGGCGAACAGCGCCACCACCGCGAGGACGAGCAGGGTGTTGACCAGCGCGCGGCGGCTCACGCGGCACCTCCGGAGGTCGTCTCGGCGGGGGCGGGGCGCAGGATGCCCAGCCGCTCGAGCTCGGGTCGGGCGTTGACGGTGAGCACCCGGAACAGCAGCACGCCGAGCAGGCCCTCGCCGATGGCCAGGGGGATCTGGGTGAGGGCGAAGACGCCGAGGAACTTCACCAGCGCACCGGCGAAGCCGCTGCCGGCGTCGGGGAAGGCCAGCGCCAGCTGCAGCGACGTCGTGACGTAGGTGGCGAGGTCGGCCAGGGCCACGCCCGCGAAGACGGCCGGGAACAGGCCGGCACCGGCGGAGCGGGTGAGGCGGTAGGCGGCGTAGCCGGCCCAGGGGCCGACCACCGCCATGGCGAAGGCGTTGGCGCCGAGGGTGGTGAGCCCGCCATGGGCCAGCAGCAGCGCCTGGAACAGCAGCACCACCGTGCCCAGCAGGGCCATCACCGGTGGCCGGAAGAGGATGGCGCCGGCGCCGGTGCCGGTCGGGTGGCTGGAGCTGCCGGTGACCGAGGGCAGCTTGATCGCGCTCAGCACGAAGGTGAAGGCGCCGGCGGCGCCCAGCAGCAGCGTGGAGTCGGGGTTGGTGCGCACCTCCTTCACCACCGCGCGGGCACCGTGCACCACGAACGGCGCGGCGGCCACGGTCCAGCCGATGGCGTGGGGGGCCGGCAGGAACCCCTCAGCGATGTGCATGGATGCGCTCCTTCTCCGTGGCCGTGGCCGTGGCCGTGGCCGTGGCCGCGCACGCGGCGACGAACCTCGAGGCGATGGCCGGCTGCCCGGCCCAGTGCAGGTGCAGGTACGAGGCGTGCACCGGGCCCTGCACGAAGCCCTCCGACGCCGACGTGCCGGGGCCGGTGGTCCAGCGCCAGGCGGGGGGCGCGCCGGCTCCGGGCTCGGCGGCGGTGCGGTGGAACTCGTGGCCGCGCACCCGGGTGCCGGCCGGCACCAGGACGGAGTCGGTGGTCGCCACCGCGGCCCGGTAGCCGAGGGTGAGCCGGTCGGTCATCGCCGCGGTCACGTCGAGGACGCCGCACATCGGCCGGCCGTCGAGCTCGCGGGCCAGGTAGAGCAGTCCCGCGCACTCGGCGGCGACCGGACCGCCGCGGGCGGCCAGGGCGGCGATGTCGGCCCGGAGGCCCTCGTTGGCCGACAGCCCCGCCGCGAACACCTCGGGGAACCCGCCGCCGAGCACCACGCCGGCGGTGCCCTCGGGCAGTGCCGGGTCGCGCAGCGGGTCGAACACCACCACCTCGGCCCCGGCAGCGGCGAGCAGCTCGGCGTGCTCGGCGTAGTCGAAGGTGAACGCCGGCCCGCCGGCGACGGCGATCCGCGGCCGGCCGGGCACGGGGGTCACCTCCGCGGCCGGGTCCCAGGGCGCGGCGTCGAGCGGGGGAGCCGAGCGGGCCAGCGCCAGGACGGCGTCCAGGTCGACCCCGCCGGCCACGACCTCGCCCAGCGCCCGGACGGTGGCCAGCGCCTCCTCGGCGCGCTCGGCCGCCGGCACCAGGCCGAGGTGCCGTGAGGGGGTGGCCAGCTCGGGCAGCCGCCGGATCGCGCCCAGCACGGGCACGCCGCTGCCCTCCAGCGCCCCGCGCAGCAGCTCCTCGTGCCGGTCGCTGCCGACCCGGTTGAGGATCACGCCGCCCAGCCGCACGGTGGGGTCGAAGGTGGCGAAGCCGTGCACCAGCGCCGCGACGCTGTGCGCCTGGGCCGAGGCGTCGACGACGAGCACGACCGGCGCGCGCAGCAGCGTCGCCACGTGCGCGGAGCAGCCGTAGCCCGGCGGCACGTCGGGGTGGGTGGCGCCGTCGAACAGCCCCATCACGCCCTCGACGACGGCGACGTCGGCCCCGCGGGCGCCGTGCAGGAACAGCGGGGCGATCCGCTCCTCGCCGGCCAGCCACGGATCGAGGTTGCGGCCGGGGCGGCCGGCGGCCAGGCCGGCGTAGCCGGGGTCGATGTAGTCGGGGCCGACCTTGTGCGGGGAGACGGTGAGCCCGCGGGCGGTGAGCGCGGCGACCAGGCCGGTGGCGACCGACGTCTTGCCGGCGTTGCTCGTCGGCGCGGCGAGGACGACGCGCGGGATCACCACTCGATCCCCCGCTGGCCCTTCTGGCCGGCGTCCATCGGGTGCTTGACCTTGGTCATCTCGACCACGAGGTCCGCGGCCTCGACCAGCGCGGGGTGGGCGTCCCGGCCGGTGATCACCACGTGCTGGGTGCCCGGCCGGTCGCGCAGCGTGGCGACGACGTCGTCGACGTCCACCCAGCCCCACTTCATCGGGTAGGTGAACTCGTCGAGCACGTAGAAGCGGTGCGCCTCGGCGGCGAGGTCGCGCTTGATCTGCGCCCAGCCCTCGGCGGCGTCGGCGGCGTGGTCGACCTCGGTGCCCTGCCGGCGCGACCAGCTCCAGCCGCTGCCCATTTTGTGCCAGACGACCGGCCCGCCCTCGCCGGTCGACTCGTGCAGCCGGCCCAGTGCGGTGAGCGCGTTCTCCTCGCCCACCTTCCACTTGGCGCTCTTGACGAACTGGTAGACCGCGATCGACCAGCCCTGGTTCCACGCGCGCATCGCCATGCCGAACGCCGCGGTGGACTTGCCCTTCATCTCGCCGGTGTGCACGACCAGCAGCGGCCGGTTGCGGCGCTGGCGCGTGGTCAGCCCGTCGTCGGGGACGACGCTCACCTGTCCCTGGGGCATCGGTCAGGCCGCCTCTCGGACCGCGCGGACGGTGCCGGCCAGCGTCTCGGCGGCCAGCTCCTCCAGCCGCAGCGTCTGCGCTCCGAGGTGCCGGCCGAGGGTGGCGGCCAGCCCGAGCCGGACCGGGCCGGACTCGCAGTCGACGACGACCGACGCCGTCCCCGAGGCGGCGAGCAGGGCGCCGGCGGCGTGCGCGTCGGCCAGGGCGGTGCCGCCGCGGGCGCCGGTGGCCCGGCCGTCGGTGACGACGACCAGCAGCGGACGGCGGCGCGGATCGCGCACCCGCTCGACCCGCAGCACCTCGGCGGCGCGCAGCAGGCCGGCCGCCAGTGGCGTGCGCCCGCCGGTGGGCAGCTCGGTCAGCCGGGCCGCGGCGGCCTCGACCGACCAGGTGGGCGGCAGTGCCAGCTCGGCGTCGGTGCCGCGGAAGGTCACCAGCCCGACCTTGTCGCGGCGCTGGTAGGCGTCGAGCAGGAGGGAGAGCACGGCGCCCTTGACCGCGCCCATCCGCGCGCGGGAGCCCATCGAGCCGCTGGCGTCGACGACGAAGAGGACGAGGTTGCCCTCCCGGCCCTCGAGCGTGGCCTGGCGGAGGTCCTCCCGGGCGATCCGCAGGCCGGTGCCGGTGCGGCCGCGGGCCACCTGGTGCGGCGCGGCGGCCAGCACGGTGTCGACCAGGTGCAGCCGGGTGACCGGCCCGGACGGGCGGGTGGAGCCGACCACCCGGCCGCGCTCGGCCCGGGCCCGCGACCGCCGGCCGGCCGTGCCGGTGCCGATGCCGGGCACCTCGAGCCGGCGGGTGCGGAAGGCGTCGGGCGGGGCGACGGCGGCCCGCTCGGGCGCGGGCGAGGTGCCGGAATCGCGCTTCTGGCCGTCCTCGGGGGTGCCATTCGCGCGCGAAGGGCCGCCCTCGGGGGTGCCATTCGCGCGCGAAAGGTCGTCCGGGGGAGGGGAGCCGCCGCCGTCCGGCCCGCCGGTCGGGTCGGTCGGCTCGTCGGGGTCGGTCGGCTCGTCGGGGTCGGTCGGGTCCTCCGGGTCGGTCGGCTCCTCGGGCCGTGACTCCTCGGGCCGCGACTCCTCCAGCGCGCGGTCGAGGGTCTCCTCGTCGAGGCCGGGGGCGTCGAAGGGGTTGCGCCGGCGGCGGTGCGGCAGGGCCAGGCGGGCGGCCACGCGGACGTCGTCCTCGGTGACGGCGTCGCGCCCGCACCAGGCGGCGTGCGCGATCGCGGCGCGGGCGGTGACGAGATCGGCACGCAGGCCGTCGACGTCGAAGGCGGCGCAGACCGCGGTCACCTGGCGCAGCGCGCCGTCGGAGAGGACGACGTGCGGCAGGCGGGCGCGGGCCGCGGCGATCCGCGCGGCGAGCGCGGCCTCCTCCTGGGCCCAGGTCGCGGCGAAGCCGGCGGGGTCGGCGTCGTGGGCGAACCGGCGGCGCACCACCTCGGCGCGCTCGGCCGGGTCGCGCGGGGCGGCGACCTCGACGGTGAGGCCGAACCGGTCCAGCAGCTGGGGGCGGAGCTCCCCCTCCTCGGGGTTCATCGTGCCGACGAGGAGGAACCGGGCGGCGTGCCGCACCGACACCCCCTCGCGCTCGACGTAGGCGGTGCCCATCGCCGCGGCGTCGAGCAGCAGGTCGACCAGGTGGTCGTGCAGCAGGTTGACCTCGTCGACGTAGAGCACCCCGCGGTGCGCCGCGGCCAGCAGCCCGGGCTCGAAGGCCTTCACGCCCTCGGTCAGCGCCCGCTCGAGGTCCAGCGAGCCGACGACGCGGTCCTCCGACGCGCCGACCGGCAGCTCGACCAGCCGCGCCGGGCGGGTGGAGCCCGGAGCGCCGGGATCGTGCGGCCCGTCGGGGCAGCCGGGGTCGGGCGCGGCCGGGTCGCAGGCGAACCGGCAGCCGGCGACGACGGCCACCGGCGGCAGGACGGCGGCCAGCGCGCGCACCGTCGTCGACTTCGCCGTCCCCTTCTCGCCGCGCACGAGGACCCCGCCGACGGCGGGGGAGACGGCGTTCAGCAGCAGAGCCAGGCGCATGTCGTCCATGCCGACGACGGCGCCGAAGGGATAGGTCACGGGTAGACCACTGGTCCTCTCCCCGGGTGTCCACGCCCGGAGGTGGCAGGAAGCGACGGCGGGAGTTCCTGGCTCCCCGGCCGGAGCCGGGTCACAGTGGCGGGACCGCGCCGGAGTCGCACCGGGCTTCCTCCACTGCCGTCGCAGTTCGCGCCCATTCGACCACGGCGATCCGGCAGGGGACAGGGGCGGTGTCACTTGACGGGTCGGAAAGTGATGCAGCAGACTTTCCGACATGGAAAACGACGACCCCGTCCTCGACCGCGAGTCCGCCGCCGCGCAGCTGGCCCTCCTCCGGGCCGACCGCGAGGCACTGGCCGAGCGGGTCCGCCTCCAGCCGTGGTGGTACGACGTCGCCCTCGGCCTGCTGCTGTTCGGCTTCCTGTCCTCCTACGCCTTCGACACCCTCTGGGTGACCATCCCGGCGCTGGTCGTGTTCATGGGCGCGATGGGTGCGCTGGTGGCCGCGTACAAGCGGATCACCGGCATCTGGGTGAACATCGGCTGGCGGGCCATGTCGGCCTGGCTGGCCGTCGCGCTGCCGGTCCTGGTCGCCGGCTTCGTCCTCGCCGAGGGCTTCGACCAGCGCTGGGCGATGGTGGTGGCCGGAGCGGTCCTCGGCCTCGCCGTCATCGTGTTCGGCCGCTACTGGGGCAGGGCGCTCGTCGAGGACCTGCGGAGCTCGCTGTGACCGCGGTGGCCGCGCGGTTCGACGCGGTCATCCACCCGCCGCCCCGCCTGCAGATCTGCGGCCTGCTCGCCGCCGTCGACACGATGGAGTTCGCCGCCGTCCGCGACGCCATCGGGGTGAGCGACTCGGTCCTGTCCAAGCACGTGAAGCAGCTGGAGGAGGCCGGGTACGTCGCGGTGCAGAAGGCGACGATCGCCTCCCGCCAGCGCACCAGCCTGTCGCTGACCCGGACCGGGCGGGCCGCGTTCGACGCGCACGTCGCCGAGCTGCGGCGGATCACTGGGGTCTAGGGGCGCAGCGCCGGGCCGCCCGGTTGACTGCACCCGTGGCGGAGCGGGGGTGGGGCGCGCGGGCGGCCGACCTGGCGCTCGTCGTGGCCGGCGCCCTCGCGGCCACCGTGGCCTTCGACGCCCTGGACCTCCCCTCCGCACCGCTGTTCGGCGGCCTGCTGGCCGGCCTCGTCCGCGGGCTGGCCGCCCGGCGCCGGCTCGACCTGCCGCGGCCGGCCGCGACCGCGGCGCAGGCCACCGTCGGGGTGTCGATCGGCGCGCTGGTCGACCCCGACACGTTGGCCGCGCTCGGCGCGGACTGGCTGCCGGTGCTGCTCGTCGTGGTCGGCACGCTGGCGCTGAGCCTGGCCGCCGGGCTGCTGCTGCGCCTCCAGCCGGGCATCACGCCGGTCACCGGCGCGTTCGCGATGATCGCCGGGGGCGCCTCGGGCATCACCGTCATGGCCCGCGAGCTCGGCGCCGACGACCGCATGGTCGCCGTCCTCCAGTACCTGCGGGTGCTGCTGATCGTCGTCCTCATGCCGGTGGTCGCCACCACCCTGTACGGCGCCGAGCCGGGGTCCGGCGGCGCGGTCGCCGGGGACGACGGGCCGGGGTGGCCGCTCGGGCTGCTGTTCACCGCCGGCTGCGCGGTCGCCGGGCTGTTCCTCGCCCGGTGGCTGCACGTGCCCGTGCCGGCCCTCCTGGGCCCGCTGGGCGTCGCCGCGGCGCTCGACCTCGGCGGGCTCTCCGGCGGCGCCGGGGTGCCGGTGCCGCTGGAGTCGGCGGCCTTCGTGGTCATCGGCCTCTCGGTGGGGGTGGCCTTCGACCGGGCCAGCCTGGCGGCGGTCGGCCGGGCGCTCCCGCTGGCCCTGGCGGTCATCGCCGGGTTGGTCGCGGGCTGCGCCGGGCTCGGCGCCGTGCTGGCCGCCACCACCGGCGCGGGCGCGCTGGACGCCTACCTCGCGACCACGCCGGGCGGGCTGTACGCCGTCCTGGCGACGGCGACCGACGGCGGCGCCGACGCCACGTTCGTGCTCGCCGTCCAGGTCCTGCGGCTGTTCGTGATGCTGCTCAGCGCGCCGCTGGTAGCCCGCTGGCTGCGCCGCGGAGAGGGCGGCCGCTCGTCGGGGTGATCGCCTCGGGCGCCGCGCGCGCCTACCCTCGACCGGGTGTCCCACGCGTCGAGGAGGAGCGAGCTGTCCGAACCCGTTGCCGCCGGCGCGCCCGTCCCCGAGGAGGACGCGGTGCTGCTCTTCGTCGGGGGACCCCTCGACGGCCGGGTCGAGGTGCGGCCGGCCCGGCACGGTGAGCCGCTGCCCACGGTGACCCACGTGCACCTGCACGACGGCCCCAAGGTGGTGTCCCGCTACGACCTCCAGCCCCTGCCGGGCGGGGCCGGCGTCTACACGCTGCGCCCGCGGGTCGCCGCGCCCGAGCGGAACGGCTCGGCCGCGGACTGACGGGCGTCACCCCCGGCACCTGACGGGCGGCACTGCCGGTCGGGCGGTGCGCGGCGGGACCGTTCCGGGCATGCCCGACCTCCTGCTCGTCCACGTCGTCGCCGGCGCCGCGGGGCTGCTGCTCGGCCCCCTCTGGCTGCTCGCCCGGCCGGCCGGGGCCGCCCGCGCGCTCGCCGCGGCCTACCTGGTCGCCGTCGCCGGGGTCGCCGTCACCGGCGGTGCGCTGGCCCTCGCCCGGCCGGGGCTGGCCTGGCTGCTGCCGGTCGCCGTGCTCACCGGGGCGATGGCCGGCGCCGGCGCGGTCGCGCGGGCCCGGCGGTGGCCGCTGCTGCAGGCACACCTGCTGGGCGGCTCCTACATCGCGCTGGTCACCGCCCTGCTCGTCGTCCGCACCGGCAGCCCGGTCGCCTGGGTGCTCCCCGCGCTGGTCGGGCAGCTGCCGATCGCGGTGGCCGGGCGCCGGCTGGTCGCCGCTCAGGGCCGGCGCAGCACCCAGGCGGCGTAGCCGTACTCGCCGGGGTGCGCCCGGCGCAGGTCGATCTCCGCGCGGAACGGGGCGAGCGCGGCCGCCGGCACGCCGGCGGCCGCCAGCGCCGCCAGCCGATCGGCCATCGGTCCGAGGTAGGCCGTCCAGTCGGACTCCGGCAGCACCTCGGCGGCCAGGACCTCGTAGCCGGCGCGCTCCGCCGCCGCGGTCGTCGCCGCCACCGGGCGCATCGCCGGGTAGGCGCCGGCCCAGAACGCCTGCACCTCCGGCCCGGCCGGGACGTCGGTCCAGCAGGCGTCGCTGAGCACCAGCACCCCGCCCGGACGCAGCAGCGGCCGCCACGTGCGGAGGGCCGCGTCCACCCCCATGACATAGGCGGCCCCCTCGCACCAGAGCAGTCCCACGGACGACGGCGCCACCGGCAGCGCCGCCATCGAGGCGAGGGCGGGGACCACCGGACCGGCCGGACGGGCGGCGCGGACGTCCGCGCGCAGCCGGTCGAGGAACGGCCGGTGGGTGTCCACGGCGAGGACCGGCAGCCCCGCGCCGGCGAGCACCAGGGACGACCGGCCGGGCCCGCAGCCGACGTCGACGGCGACCGTGGCCGGTGGCAGCGGCCCGGCGGCAGCCAGCAGCCGCCGGGCGGTGGCGTCGGACCCGACGCCTTCCCGGGGGAGGCCGGTGTGCACCGCCCAGAACAGCTCCGCGTCCACGCCGCCATCGTGCGGGTCGCCGCCCCCTGGGTCGACCGGATACCTACGGCCGTGTTGACTTCCTAAGGGCGTTAGGAGAACACTTCCGCCATGACCGGGACGGCGCCGCTGGACCGCCGGCAGCGGCGGCGGCAGGAGACGATCGAGCAGGTGCTCGACGTCGCCGCCGAGGTGATGGCCGACCAGGGCGTCGCCGGGCTGACGCTGGGCGAGGTGGCCCGCCGCATGGGCATCCGGCCGCCGTCGCTCTACGTCTACGTCGACAGCAAGGCCGCGCTGTACGACGCGCTCTTCGAGCGGGGCTGGCGGCGGTTGCTCGCGGTGTTGCAGGACGTGCAGGACGCGCTCGACCTGGGGGATCCCGGAGCCGTCCTCGCCTACAACCGGGCCTTCGTGCGGTGGGCCGTGGAGCACCCGGCGTACGCGCCCCTGATGTTCTGGCGCCCCGTCCCCGGGTTCACGCCGTCGGCCGCCGCCTATGCGCCCGCGGTGGAGACGGCCCACCGCGGCCGGGCGCTGCTGGCCGAGCTGCAGGCGCGGGGTGTGCTGTCCGCCGCGGCCGACCTCGACCTCGCCTTCCGCGCCCTCACCGCGGTGACCAGCGGCGTCATCAGCCAGCAGCTGTCCAACGCGCCCGGTGAGCCGTTCGAGACCGGCGCCTACACGTCCACGCTGCCCGTGGTGATCGCCATGTGGCTGTCGCAGTTCGGCCCGCACGGAGCCGGCTGACCGATCCCGAGGAGTCGCGATGAGCACCACCGCTGTCGCCGTCCGCACCCCCGCCGTCGTCCGGGGTGTCGCCTCCGAGCTGGCCGCCACCGAGTACGGCCGCGTCCTGGACCTGCTGCGGTCGCTGGACGCCGGCGACTGGGCCCGGCCCACCGACTGCGCCGGCTGGGACGTGCGCGCCATGGCCGGGCACGTCCTCGGGATGGCGCGGATGGTGTCCTCGCTGCCGGCCTTCGCGCGCCAGACCGCGCTCGCCGCCCGGGCCGGCGGCGGGATCGACGCCCTCACCGCCCTCCAGGTGCGGGACTCGGCCGGGCTCTCGACCGGGGAGCTGGTGGCGCGGCTCGCGGCGACGGCGCCGCGGGCGGTCCGGGGCCGGCGGCGCATGGCGGCGGTCATCGGCCGGCTGCCGATCCCCGAGCAGCAGGTGGTGGGCGACCGGCGGGAGCGGTGGACCTTCGGGTTCCTCCTGGACGTCGTCCTCACCCGGGACACGTGGATGCACCGTGTCGACCTCGCCCGCGCCACCGGCCGGCCGCTCGAGCTCACCCCCGGGCACGACGGCGTCCTGGTCGCCGACGTCGTGGCCGAGTGGGCCGGCCGGCACGGCCGCCCGTTCCGGCTGACGCTCACCGGCCCGGCCGGGGGCACCTGGTCGGCCGGGGAGGGCGGCGAGGCGCACGAGCTCGACGCCGTGGAGTTCTGCCGGCTCCTGTCCGGCCGCGGCACCGGTCCGGGTCTGCTCGCCGAGCAGGTGCCGTTCTAGGTCACCAGCCCTGCACGCGCCGGGCCGCGGCCACCACCTCGCCGAACAGCGCCTCGCCGATCGCGGCGCCCTCGCGGCGGACGTCGTCCGGCTCGAGCAGCAGCAGCCGGTCCAGCCGGACCTCGCTGGGCCGCCCGCGGGAGTCCCACCCGCCCGTGCCGACGTCCATCCACACCCGGCCGTGGCGGGCCTCGTCGGCGGCGTCCCGGTCGTGGTCCTTGCTGGTGAGCATCAGCCCGAGGAGGTCCCGGCCGCGGCGCCCGATGACCAGCACCGGCCGGTCCTTGCCGCGCCCGTCGCCCTCGTCGTAGGGCACCCAGGCCCACACGACCTCGCCCGGATCGGGCCGGCCGTCGTCGCGCGGCCGGTAGTCGAGGTCGGCGTCGCCGGGGTCGCCGGGCAGGTCGCGGACGACCGCCGGGCGGGGCGGGGGCACCGGTCGCGCCGGTCCGCGGCGCGCGGGACGGCGGGTGCCCGGTGCCGGCCGCAGCACCGTCCGCAGCAGGCCGACCAGCTGTCTCCCGATTCCCGCCATGGGGGCACCGTACGGACCGCCGTCCGACACGCCCGACGTCCCGCGTGTCACCTGTGACACACCGGTACCAAATGGTCACGAATCTGGTTGGAACTGCCGATAGTGGGCACCATCGTCGGCACGGGGCGGGTCGCGACTGGGCTGTCCCTGAGAGGAGGGCCCATGACCTCGGCCGAGCCGGTGCCACCTGCGGCGCCGCGTCCCCGTGAGGTGAAGGCCAGCGTGCTGGCCGCCTTCCAGCTGGTCGAGGACGCCCGCTACTTCGGCACCGAGCGGCGGACCAGACGCGGCCGCCGCCGCGCGATGGCCGAGCGCACCGTCGCCTCCCGGCGGCTGGCCCGGGACCTGCGCGCCGGATAGTCCCGATGAGCGGCCCGAGCGCGCCGGATCCGGCCGTGGCACTCGCCGAGCTGGTGGACCGCGAACCGCTGTTCCACCGGATCGAACGGGGAACCGGCCGCGCCGACTTCGAGGCGATGACGGCACCCGACTTCTGGGAGGTCGGGGCCTCGGGCGCCCGCTACGACCGGGAGCACGTCTGGGCGGTGCTCGAGCAGCGCTATGCACGGGGCGGCCCGGACGAGTGGGAGGCCGGCGACTTCGCCTGCCGGCCGCTGGGCGGGCAGACGGTGCTCGTCACCTACCTGCTGCGCCAGGGCGACCGGCTCACCCGGCGGGCCACGGTCTGGGAGCGCAGCGGCGCGGACTGGCGCGCGGTCTACCACCAGGGCACCGAGACGACCGGCTGAGCCGGTGCCCTCAGGCGACGCAGAACTCGTTGCCCTCCGGATCGGCCATCGTCACCCAGTCGAAGGGCCCCTGCGCGGCCCGGTACAGCTCCCGGGCGCCCATCGCGGTGAGCCGGGCGACCTCGCGGTCGCGGCCCTCGGCGCCCACCCGCAGGTCCAGGTGGACCCGGTTCTTGACCGTCTTGGCCTCGGGCACCAGCTGGAACAGCACCCGCGGCCGGCCGGGGTCGGGGGAGCTGATGGCCGCGCCCACCCGCCAGACCAGCACCCCGTCGTGCGTCGTCGTGTCCTCCTCCGACGCGTGCCCCGCCTCCACCAGCCTGCGGATGAGGGCCTCGTCGCTGGGCTCGACGGTCCAGCCGAGCGCCTCGGCCCACCAGTCGGCCAGCCCGTGCGGATCGGCGGAGTCGATCGTCACCTGGAAGTCGGTCGCCATGGCCGGGCAGGGTAGAGCGCCCCACCGACATCGGGCGGAGTGCCAGGGCGCGGAAAGTGCGTCCCTGGCACTCCGGTCACAGCTCGAGGGCGAGGTCGGCGCGCATGACCTCGTCCGGCGGCAGCGGCGCCGGCAGCTTGCAGTGGTCGCGGAAGACCTGCCCGATCGGCGCGAAGTCGCCGCGGCCGGGCCACTTCTCCGGCTCCCACAGCCCCGAGCGCATGAGCGACTTGGCGCACTGGAAGTAGGCCCGCTGCACCTCGAGCACGAGCACCGACCGCGGCGGCCGGCCGAACTCGGTGAGGTCGATGCCCAGGTCGTCGGGGCCGACGATGCTCGCCGTCCCGAAGACCCGGAGGGTCTCCTCGATGCCGGGCACCAGGAACATCAGCGCCACCCGCGGGTTGGCCGCCACGTTGCGCAGGCTGTCGACGCGGTTGTTGCCCGGCCGGTCGGGCAGCGCCAGCCGGTGCTCGTCGAGCACCTTGACGAAGCCCGGGTCGCCGCCGCGGGGGGAGACGTCGGGGAAGCCGTCGGCGTCCGCGGTCGCGAGGGTGGCCCAGGGAGAGATCTCGATGAACGCCCGGCAGTGCCGGTCGATGCGGTCGATCTCCTTGTCCTTCACCATCTGCGACGGGAGGTGGTAGCCGGGGAGGATCTCGGACGTGCTCACGCAGTGACGTTAGCCCGGCCCCCACGGCCGGCCTGGGTAGCGTCCGCGCCGTGCCGTCTCTGTGGAGCTCGCCGGTCCGCTACGTCGAGTGCGACCAGCAGGGGATCGTCTTCAACGCCCACTACCTGGTGTGGGCCGACGAGGCGGTCAACACCTGGTGGGCCGCGCAGGGGGTGGACTGGGTTCCGCTGAACGCCGCCGGCGTCGAGTACGTCGTCGTCGCCAGCGCCCTGCAGTGGCGCTCCTCGGCCCGGTGGGGCGACACCGTGGACGTCGACGCCGGGCTCGACGCGCTCGGCCGCACCAGCGCGACCGTGCGGTTCACCGTGCGCGTCGGCGAGCGGGTCTGCTGCGAGGTGCGCACCACCTACGTGTGCACGGTCGACGGCGCCGCGGCCCCCTGGCCGGACGACGTCCGGGCGCGGCTCAGCGCGGGCTGACCCCGCCCGGCGGCAGCAGCGGCAGCCCGGCCGGCGGGCCGCTCTCCACCAGCCGCCACAGCGCGTCGGTGTCGGCGTGCTCGGCGACGAGGTCGCCGAGCCGGTCGAGCCGCGCCTCCCGGACGGCGGCGAAGTCGGTGTCCGGGGCGACGGCGAAGCGGCGGCCGCTCACCCGCGCCACCTCGGTGAGGAAGGCCCGCCGGAAGCCGTCGTTCTCCAGCGCCCCGTGCCAGGTGGTGCCCCAGACCGAGCCGGCCCGGGCGCCGTCGAGGAACCGCTCGGCGCCGTCGTCGACGGTGACCACGCCGTGGTGGATCTCGTAGCCGCGCACCGGCTCGCCCAGCGCCGTCCCCTCCGGGCGGCCGAGGGTCTTCTCCCGGGCGAAGCGGACGTCGGCCGGCAGCAGGCCGAGGCCGGGCACCGTCCCGGCCCGCGACTCGACGTCGTCGGTGATGGTGCGGGCCAGCATCTGGTGCCCGCCGCAGATGCCCAGCACCGGCCGGCCCTCGGCGGCGCGGCGGGCGACGGCGTCGGCCAGCCCGCTGCGGCGCAGCCAGGCGAGGTCGGCGACGGTGGCGCGGGTGCCGGGCAGGACGACGAGGTCGGCGTCGGCCAGCTCCTCCGGCCGGGTCGCGTAGCGCAGCAGCACCCCGGGCTCGGCGGCGAGCGCGTCGAGGTCGGTGAAGTTGGACAGCCGGGGGAGCCGGGCCACCGACACCCGCAGCACGTCCTCGCCGTGCGGCGGGCCGGCCGGCTCGCGGGCCGCGCCCACGCCGAGGGAGTCCTCGACGTCGAGCTCCAGGCCGCCCAGCCACGGCAGCACCCCGAGGGTGGGCCGGCCGGTCAGCGCGGCGAGCTGGTCCAGGCCCGGGCGCAGCAGCCGGACGTCGCCGCGGAACTTGTTGACCAGGAACCCGGCGACCAGCCGCTGGTCCTCCGGCGGCATCAGCGCGACGGTGCCGTACAGCGCCGGGAACACGCCGCCGCGGTCGATGTCGCCGACCACGACGACCGGCAGGCCGGCCGCGGTGGCCAGGCCCATGTTGGCGATGTCGTCGGCGCGCAGGTTGATCTCGGTGGGGGAGCCCGCCCCCTCGCAGACGACGACGTCGAAGCGCGACCGCAGCTCGGCCAGGCTGGCCAGTACCTGCTCCAGCAGCGCCGCCTTCATCGGCCGGTAGGACAGCGCGGTCACCTCGGCGACCGGCCGGCCGAGGACGACCACCTGGCTGGCGTCCTCGCCGCCGGGCTTGAGCAGCACCGGGTTCATCGCCGCCTCGGGCTCGACCCGCGCGGCGGCGGCCTGCATCACCTGGGCCCGGCCGATCTCCGCGCCGTCGGCGGTGACCATCGAGTTGTTGCTCATGTTCTGCGCCTTGAACGGCGCGACCGACACGCCCTGGCGCACCAGCCAGCGGCAGATGCCGGCGGTGACGACGGACTTGCCGGCGTCGGAGGTGGTGCCGGCGACGAGGAGGGCGCCGCTCACGCCGCGTCGCGGGGCGCGCCCCAGCCGGCCTTCTCCTGGCCGGAGAGCTCGGCGATCGCCTCCATGATCCGGTCGGTGACCTCGCGGCGGGCCCGGCCGTTGCGGGCCATGCCGGCGTGCTCGGGGAAGGTCAACGGTTTCCCGAAGGTGACCGAGAAGCGGTGCGGCCGCGGCCAGCGGGCGCCGACCGGCTGGATCCTGTCCGTGCCGGCGACGGCGACGGGGACGACGGGGCAGTCGGCGGTCAGGGCCAGCCAGGCGACACCGGTCTTCCCCCGGGCCAGGCGGCCGTCGCGGGACCGGGTGCCCTCGGGGTAGATGCCGAACCCCTCGCCGTCGTGCAGCACCTGCAGCGCGGTGTCCAGGGCCTCCTGCGCGGCCCGGTGCGTCTCGCGCTGCACCGGCAGGGCGCCGAGGGCGGTGAACAGCGTGCGGGTGGCCCAGCCGCCGATGCCCGTGCCGGTGAAGTACTCGGCCTTGGCCAGGTAGTGCACGCGGCGGGGCGCCGACAGCGGGATGGCCATGCTGTCGATGAAGGACAGGTGGTTGCTGGCGAAGATGACCGCACCCGTGGCCGGCACGTTCTCCCGCCCGGTCACCCGGGGCCGGAAGACCAGCCGGAACAGCGGTCGCAGCAGCAGCCGGGCGACGAGGTAGAGCACCGTCGGCCTCCCTCTCAGCGCGGGCGGGGACCACCGGCGGCTGCCGGCGGTCCCCGGCATCCTCCCCCGCGGCGTCGAGGGCCCGGCCGTCGGGGACCGGGCTCAGTGCATCCGCACCGCGGGCGGGCAGACGTCCCGGATCAGCTCCTGGACGTCGGCCGGCAGCGGCGACCGGCCGCACGCCGAGTCGGTGATCGCGACGGCGACGTCGCGCACCTTCCGGTGGGTGTTGCTCGAGATGTGCGCCAGCGTCTCGAACGCGGCCTGCTCCCCGCAGCCGGTCAGGAGCATCAGGATGCCCTTGGCCTGCTCGATGGCCGCCCGGCTGGCCATCGCGGTGCGCAACTGCTCGACCTCGGCCTCCAGGGCGCGCACCCGGTCGTCGGCCGGGGGCAGGGAGGGGCCCGCGGGGTGCACGGCGGTGCGCCGGCGGGAGGGGGCTGGGAAGGACGTCGTCACGGTCATGCGGTCTCCTGGGCAGTTCCGGCCCCGCGCAAGGGGCCCCGGGCCACCGAGCCGTGGTTTCGACCGTCCGTGGGCGGGCCGCTGATCCACACGGCCGTCGCCCCCCGACGCTAACCACTTGCGGCGGAACTCGCACGGGGACGCCGGCAAGAGCCGGACGGTGCCGTACCGGATCCTCCGCATGCCGTCACCCACCGTCGCGCGAGGTCACCGTCCGGCGGCGGGGTCAGACCACGGCCCGGGCCGGCGTGGCCCGGCCCCGGCCGCTGTCGCGCACCTCGGCGGCGACCTCCGCGAGCAGCGCCACCGCGGCGCGCAGCTCGGCCGGCGGCCGGGTGAAGGGCAGCCGCAGGTGGTCGTCGAAGGCCGTGCCGGTGCCGAACGCCCGCCCCTCGGCCAGCAGCAGCCCGCGCGGGGCGGCCGCGGCCACCAGGGCCGCCGACCCCAGGTCCGGCGGCAGGGTGCACCACAGCGACAGCCCGCCGGCCGGCCGCGGCACCGTCCAGTCGGGCAGGGCGCGGGCCAGCTCGGCGCAGAGCACGTCGCGCCGCTCGCGCAGGTCGGCCCGGCGCTGCTCCAGGACGGCGTCCAGGTCGCGGACGAGGAGGGTGGCCGCCAGCTGGTCGAGGATGCCCACCGACAGCTGCCGCCGGCCCAGTGCCTCGCCCAGCGACGCGGCCAGCGCCTCCTCGGTGCGCAGCCAGCCGATCCGCAGGCCGCCCCAGACGGCCTTCGACAACCCGCCGACGGTCACCGTCGCCGCGTCGGGGAGCCCGGCGGCGAACGGCGGCTCGGGGCCGCCGTCGAGGTGGAGATCGGCGGTGACCTCGTCGACGACGGCCAGCACGCCCTGCTGCCAGAGCGTCGCCGACAGCCGGCGGCGGCCGGTGGCGCTGAGCCGGGCCCCGGTGGGGTTGGAGAAGTCGGGCATCAGGAAGGCCAGGCGCGGACTGCTCTGCCGGGCCACGAGGTGCGCCGTCCCGACGAGGGCGTCGGGGTCCGCGGCGTCCAGGGCCGCCGGCACGCACCGGGCGCCGTGCGCCGCCACCGCGCGCACCGCCCCGGGATAGGTCGGGTGCTCGACCAGCACCCGGTCACCCGGCTGCAGCAGCGTCTCCAGGACGACGGCGAGCGCGTCGCCGGTGCCGGCGGTCACCACGACCTGCTCGGGGGTCGTGGGCAGGCCCCGGGCGCTGAACCGGTCGGCGATCGCCGCCCGCAGCGCGGGCAGGCCGGTGGCCGCGTAGCCGTGGCCGGAGGTGTGCGCGGGCAGCGCGGCGAGGGCCTCGGCGTAGGCGCCGGTCAGCTGCGGTGCGGCCTCGGAGGCGGCGTGCGCGAGGTCGAGCACCGTGGGGTCGGTGGTCGGCGGCAGCCAGCCCGCACCGGTCTCGGGGAGGTCGGTGACCGTGCCGGAGCCGTGCCGGGTGCGGGCGTAGCCGTCCTCCCGCAGCTGCCGGTACGCCGAGGCGACGGTGACCCGGCTGAGCCCGAGCGCGGCGGCCAGCTCCCGCTCCGCGGGCAGCCGGCTGCCGGGGGCGAGCTGCCCGCTGGTGAGCAGGTCCTGGACCCGGCGGGCCAGGCCCGCGTACCGAGGACCGGCGACCGCGTCCAGCTCGCCCACGAGGGTGGCCAGCTCGTGAGCCGGAGTGGACTGCTCCGCGGTCGGTGGCATGCGGTCCACCATGCCGCAGTGGACTGAAAAAGGCCAGTAGCGACGGTGCCACTCTGCCCTCATGACCGTCACTGGAGTCCTCGTCCTGCTGTTCTTCCTCGGATTGGGTGCGCTGGCCACGACCACCCTCCTGATCGCCGTCCGTGGTGGGCGCGGCCCGGGCGACCCGCCGGCCAGCCACGCGCGGGTCGACCCCGCCGGCTTCCCGGTGCTGCCGGCGCCCCGGCCGGCCCTCGAGCTGCGCCGATCCGTGGCGGCCGGGCGGTCCGCGCGTCCGGGTCGCATCCGCACGGCGCGCCGCTTCCGCTTCAGGTCGGCGCGGTCCCTGCCGATGCAGGGATGAGGTGGATCGGGCGCCCGCACCGATCCCCGCGTCCGCACGCGAGGAGGAGGTGCCGGTGGCCCACGGCAACGACCGGCCCGAGGGGCGGCCACTGGCCCTCCTCGGGTACGTCGTCGTGCTGTCCGGTGTCTGCTGGTTCCACGGCCTCGACTCCACGTTGGGCGTCCTCGCCGGCGTGCTGAACGTCGTCTTCGGCATCTACTTCTGCCGGCACCTGGCCTTCGCCGTGGCCGCGGCGCGCTGGGCCGAGCGCGACCTCCTCGCCGCCGACGTCGGACTGGACAGCTACACCCCCGAGGTCGCGGTCTTCGTCGGCTGCAAGAACGAGGAACTCGTCGTCGACGGCATGGTCACCGCGCTCCTGGCGCTGGACTACCCGGCCGACAAGCTGACCCTCGTCGTCGTCGACGACGGCTCGGACGACGCGACCGGCGCCAAGCTGGACGCCTGGGCCGCCGTCGAGCCCCGGCTGCGCGTGCTGCACCGGGCCGTGGGCTCCGGGGGCGGCAAGTCCGGCGCGCTCAACGACGCCCTGGGCCTGGTGGAGGCCGAGGTCGTGCTCGTCTTCGACGCCGACCACGAGCCCGAGCCGACGGCGCTGCGCCGGCTGGTCCGGCACTTCCGCGACCCCTCCGTCGGCGCGGTCATGGGCCGCTGCGTCATCCGCAACGGCAAGGACTCGACGATGGCGGCCACCGTCTTCGTCGACTACCTGTCCGGCTACCTCGTCAACGAGTACGGCCGGCAGGCGCTGTTCGAGCTGCCGGCCTACGGCGGTGCCAACTGCGCCGTCCGGATGTCCACGCTGCGCGAGCTCGGCGGCTGGAACCCCCACACGGTCACCGAGGACACCGACCTCACGCTGCGCATCCTCATGCGGGGCCAGCGGGTCCGGTACGACGTCTCGGCGATCGACTTCGAGGAAGCCGTCGTCACCGCGCAGCGCTTCTGGAAGCAGCGCTACCGCTGGGCCCGCGGGCACCAGAAGTGCCTGCGCGACTACTGGCGGCCGCTGATGCGCTCGCCGTACCTCTCCCTCCTGGAGAAGTTCGAGACGACGCTGTTCCTGCTCGTCTACCACGTGCCGGTGCTGGCCGGGATCGGCCTGGTGCTCACCGTGCTGCGGGCGTTCGGCATCGGCGACCTGCCCGTCGTGGCGCTGCTCCCGCTGTCGATGCTGCTGTTCGTCGGCCCGCTGGCCGAGCTCTGCGTCGGGCTGCTCATCGGCCGGGTCGAGCGACGGTCGGCCTGGCGGCTGCTGGGCTTCCTGCCCGCCTTCGCGCTGTCCATCTGGATCACCAGCCGGGCCTACGTCGACGGCATGCTCGGCCGTCCCTACTCGTGGGTGAAGACCAGCCGGTCCGGTGCCACCTCGACCGTCCGCGCCGCCGCCGCGCCGCTGGTCGCCGCCGCGGTCGAGGTCCCGGCCGGCCCGGCCCGCCCGAGCAGCTTCGCGCTGGCTGCCGCGCGCGGCGAGGAGGACGCCCGATGACCGTGGTGCCCGCCCCCGGGGCGCACGTGCGGCGGCCCGGGCTGATCCGGCGCGGCAGCGGCCGCCGGCTGCTGCCCGTGGGCCTGGACCTCGTGCTGGCCGCGGCGATCTGCGTGCTCGGCTTCCGCTTCGTCGCCCGCCCGCTGCAGGAGCTCGAGGCCGCCGGCGTCGCGCTGGTCATGTCGTGGATCGCCCCGGGCCGGGTCTCCGGGATCCAGCCCGCGCACATCCTGCTGTTCCCCGACGACGGCTCGATCATCGACGCCGTCGTCACCGCGTCGTGCTCGTCGGTGCTGTCGGTGCTGGGGCTGACCGCGCTGACCGCCGTGGTGCTGCGCAGCCGCAAGCTGCACGCCGTCGGCGGGCTGCTGGTCGCCATCGGTGCGCTGCTCCTGCTCAACCACCTGCGGCTGCTGCTGTCGGCGATGGCCGGCCTGTGGTGGGGCGAGGGGTCGCTGGTCCTCTTCCACGACTGGGTGGGCACGCTCTGGAACCTGGTGGCCACCCTCGGCGGGTTCCTGCTCATGGTGTGGCTGACGCTGCCCACCCTGGAGCGGGCCGAGCAGGACGTCGACGGCCGGCACACCGCCCGCCGTCCGGACAGCTGGGCGCGGCCGGGCCTGGGCTACCGGGCACCGGAGCACGAGATCCGGCAGGCCCGGCGCCGGCGGACGACGGTCACCGGCCTGCTGCACCGCTACGTGCTGCCGAGGTGGCTGTCCCGGCGGCTGGCCGCCCGCCGCGAGGCCGGGCGCATCGACTACCGCATCGGCCACCTGCCTGTCGTGGACCGCATGGCCCGCATCCGCGAGCTGGCCGCCGACGGCCTGGGTGCGCACGCCGCCTCGCTGGTGGCGGTCGCGACCTACGACGAGGACCTGCTGGTGCTCGACTGCCTCGCCGAGGCGATCGCCGCCCGCCAGTGGGAGCCGGTCACCAACCACCGGGTGGCCGCGCTGCGGCTGTGGGCCCGCGGCTGGCTGCTGGCCCGGCCCCCGGCGCCATCCGAGGCCGAGCCGGCGCCCGCCGAACCCGACCCCTTCGAGACCGCGCCCCTGCTGGCCGGGGTCGTCCGGCCGCAGGTCACCCCGGTGGCCGCCGGCCCGGTCGCGCCCCCCGCACCGGCCCGCCGCGGGCGGCACAGCGCCCCCGAGCCGCAGCTGCCCAGCTTCGCCCGCCCGTCCGTCGGGCCCGCCCGCCAGGAGGTCCTCCGGTGACGTCGACCCTGCCCGCGCGCCCGCCCGCGCCCACCGGGGCGGGGCCGCTGCCGCCGTCCGGCCCCGCCGCACCCCCCGCGGTGCTGGTGACCGGCGCCGGCGGCCCGGCCGGGATCGCGGTCGTCCGGCGGCTGGTCGCGCTCGGCCACCGCGTCGTGGGCGTCGACGCCGACCCCGCGGCCACCGGCTGCGCGCTGGCCACGGCGGGGGCGATCGTGCCGCGCGCCGACCACGTGCACTTCGTGGACGCGCTGGTCGCCGTGGCCCTGGCGCACGGGGTCGACGCGCTGATCCCGACCGTGGCCGAGGAGCTGCCGGCACTGACCGCCGGCGCCGGGCAGCTGGCCCGCGCCGGCGTGGCCACCTGGCTGGCCGACCCGGCCGCCGTCGAGACCTGCTGCGACAAGGCCGCCTTCGCCCGCGCGCTGCGGGCCGCCGGCGTGCCGCACCCGGCCACCACCGACACCCCGGCCGGCCTGGTCGAGGTGCCCGGCCCGTGGGTGGTCAAGCCCCGCACCGGCCGGGGGAGCCGGGGCCTGCGGCTGCTGGACACCCGCACCGCCGTGGTCGAGGCGCTGCGTGCCGAGCCCTCGCTGATCGCCCAGACCCGGCTGCCCGGCCGCGAGTTCACCGCCGACGCCCTCGTCGGGCGGGACGGCGAGGTGCTCACCGTCGTGCCGCGCTGGCGCGAGGAGGTCAAGGCCGGCATCTCGGTGAAGGGCAGCACCTTCGACTCCACCACGGTGACCAACGTGGTCGCCGGCGCGCTGGAGGCCGTGGGGCTCACCGGGCCGGCCAACGTGCAGGGCTTCGTCGGCGAGGACGGCCGGGCGACGGTCGTGGAGATCAACCCGCGGTTCTCCGGTGGCCTGCCGCTGACCCTGGCGGCCGGCGCCGACGTCGTCAGCGCCTACCTCGAGGGCATCCGGCACCCGGAGCGGCGCCTGGGGCACCTGTACTTCACCCCCGGCGTCCGCATGCGCCGCTACTTCGCCGAGGTCTACACCGACGCCGAGGGCCGGCTCGTGGCCGACCCCAGCACGGCCGCGGCGGTGCGCGCGTGAGCGGGCCGGAGGGCGCCGGACGTCGCACCCGGCACGTCCTGGTGCCCTTCGGCACCCGGCCGGAGGTGGTCAAGCTGGCCCCGGTGGTCACGGCGCTGACCGCCGCCGGCCACCGGGTCGACGTCGTCGACACCGGCCAGCACACCGACCCGGCGCTGTCGACCGAGCTGCAGCGGACCCTCGGGCTGGCGCCCACGCACCGGTTCGCGCTGCCCACCGACGACCCGGCCACCCGGCTGGGCGCGCTGTACGCCGACGCCGCCCGCGCGGTGGCCGCGCACCGGCCGGACGTCGTCCTCGCGCTGGGGGACACCAACACCGTCCCCGCCTACGCGCTGGCCGCCCGCGGCGCCGGGATCCCGTTCGCCCACCTCGAGGCCGGGCTGCGCAGCATGAACCCGCGCAGCGTCGAGGAGGTCAACCGCCGGGTGGCCGCGGCCGTCGCGGCGCTGCACCTGGCGCCGACCCGCCGGGCCGCGGCCTTCCTCGCCGCCGAGGGCGTGCCGGCCGGCCGGGTGTTCGTGGTCGGCAACCCGGTCGTCGACACGCTGGTGGCCCGCGGCGTGCGCCCGGTGCCGGTGGCGGACCGCGCGGGGGTGCTGGTGACCGCGCACCGGCCCACCAACGTCGACGACCCGGTGCGGCTCAAGCGCCTGGTCGGCATCGTGCGGTCGCTGGCCGACCAGGTCGGCCCGGTCACCTTCCCGGTCCACCCCCGGACCGCCGGCCGGCTGGCCGCCACCGGGCTGGACGCCGAGCTCGAGCACCCCGCGATCACGCTGACCGGTCCGGTCGGCTACGACGCCCTGCTGACCGCCCTGGCGTCGGCCCGGCTGACGGTCACCGACTCCGGCGGCATCCAGGAGGAGGCCGCCTTCCTCGGGGTGCCGGCCGTCGTGCTGCGCGGCTCCACCCCGCGCTGGGAGGGCGTCGAGGCCGGCACCACCACGCTGGCCACCCTCGCCGACGACTCCGCCGCCGACGCCGTGCTCGCCGCCGCCGCCCGCCACACCTCGACCGAGGGACAGGCCCTGGCCGCGTCGGCGCCCTGCCCCTACGGGGACGGCACGACCGGCCCGCAGGTCGCCGCGATCCTCGCCGACCCGGCCACCGACGCCCTGCTGGCCATCGACGAGCCGGACTACACCGGCGGCCGGCTGCCGTGGTGACCCCCTCCTGGGACGGTCCCGCGCCGCTGGGCGTGGTCGTCGATCTCGACGACACCCTCTACCCGCAGGCGGACTACCTGGCCAGCGCCGCCGGCGCCGTCGGGCGGGCCGCGGCCGACGCGGGCCTCGACGGGCCGGCCGTGCACGCGGCGCTGCTGGCCGAGCTGGCCGCCGGCTCCGACGCCGGCGGCACCATCGACCGGGCGCTGCTGGCCGTGGGCGTGCCCGCGGACGCGCTGCCGCTGCTCGTGCCGCCGCTGGTGGCCGCCTTCACCCGGCACCGGCCGGCGCGGCTGACGCCCTATCCCGGGGCCGGGGAGGCGCTGACCGTGCTCGCCGCCCGGGCGCCGCTGGGCTGCCTCACCGACGGCAACCCGGTCATCCAGGAGGCCAAGCTGGCGGCCACGGGCCTGGACCGCCTGCTGCCGGTGGTCCTGGTGACCGACACGCTGGGCGGCCGGGCGGCCCGCAAGCCCGCCCCGGCCGGCCTGCTGGCGCTCGCCGCCCGGATGGGCGTCCCCGCCGGCCGGCTCCTGGTCATCGGGGACCGGCCGGGCAAGGACGTCGCGGTGGCCGCCGCCGTCGGTGCCCGCGCGATCCGCGTCCGGCAGGGCGAGTACGCCACCGCCCCCGACGTCCCCCCGGCGTGGGCGGTCACCGGCTCGTTCCCCGCCGCTGCGGAGCTGGCCCTGGCCGTGCTGGACGGGGCTCCCGTCCCCGCCTGATGCCTCGTTGGGGTGAGATCCGGGCGCGGACCCTCCAGCCGGAGCCGCGACCGGCCGACACCACTCGGGTGGAGCGGGACCGCCGCTCCGAGGAGAGGGACGGCCATGGCAGGCACCAGCAGGACACGCTCGCGGATCGGCGCGGGTCTGGCACGGATCGGCGCGATCGGGGTGATCGCCGCCCTGGCCCTGGTCTTCACGCCGGGGACGGCGTCGGCGACCGCCACCGTGGCGCCGATCGTCGACTGCTACCGGCAGAACACCAACGGGACGTTCACCGTCGTGCTCGGGTACTCGAACACGACCGGATCGCGGAAGACCTACGCCTACGGCCCCGCCAACCAGGTCTACCCGACCCGGCTGCAGGGCCAGCAGCCCAAGCAGTTCGAGGCCGGCACCTTCCACGGCGCCTGGACGGTGACGCTGACCTACGACGAGATCTTCAACCAGAACGCGCGGTGGATCCTCAACGGCACGACGCTGCAGTACGCGTGGTACGTGCAGTACGCGACGGTGTGCCCGCCGACCACCCAGATGCCCGCCGAGGGCAACGGCGCCGGCACCGCCATCGGCCTGAGCGCCGCCGGCCTGGCCGGCGCGGTCGTGCTGGTGCGCTTCCGCCGCCGGCTGGCGCGCGCGACCACGCCGGACGGCGTGTCCACCGGTGCCGTGTCCACCAGTGCCGTGTCCACCAGTGCGTAGCGTCCTCGCCATCGGCGCCCACCCCGACGACGTCGAGCTCGGCTGCGGCGCCACCCTGCTCGCCCACGCGGCGGCGGGGGACGCGGTCACCATGCTCGTGATGACCGGCGGGGAGAACGGCCCCGGCGAGCCCGAGCAGCTGGCCGGACGCCGGCAGGAGCAGGAGGCGGCGGCAGCCGCGCTCGGGGCCCGGCTGGTGTGGGGCGGGATGCGCGACTGCACGCTGACCGCCGACGCGACCACCGTGGCGGTCATCGAGCGGGTGCTGGCCGACACCGGCGCCGACGTCGTCTACGTGCACGCGCCCGACGACAGCCACCAGGACCACCGGGCCGTGGCCGCCGCCACGCAGGGGGCGGCCCGTCGGCTGTCGCGGGTGCTGCACTACCAGAGCCCGTCGACCCTCTCCTTCACCCCGACGGTCTACGTCGACGTGACGGCCCACCTCACCGGCAAGCTGCACGCCCTCGGCGCGCACGCCTCGCAGGTGGAGCTGTCGGCGATGGTCGAGCCCGACGCGGTCGTGGCCTCGGCCCGGCACTGGGGCGCCCAGGCCCGCATCGGCTACGCCGAGGCGTTCGCGCCGACCCGCATGGTGTTCGACCTCGTGCCCGAACCGCGCCGGCGCGCCTCCGACGTCCCGGCCGGGCACCGGCTGGTCCCGTCGCCGACGCTGGCCGGCTGACCGGTCGCGGCAACGGCCCGGTGCTCCCCCCGAGGGGGGAGTGCCGGGCCGCTGCCGTGGAGGGGCACCCGCGCCCTGCCGATGGAGGGACGTCGGGCGGTAGGGCCGCCCTGGGAGCAGGAGAGAAGGACGACGCCATGGACGGCACCGGTACGAGCGCGGGACTGCGGGTCCTGGCCATCGGCGCGCATCCCGACGACATCGAGCTGGGCTGCGGCGGTGCGCTGCTGGCCCACGTCGCCGCCGGTCACACGGTGACGATGCTGGTCGTCACCGGCGGGGAGAACGGGCCCGGCGACGGTGCCCGCGGCGCCGGCCGCCGCGCCGAGCAGGAGCAGGCCGCCGCGCTGATCGGGGCCCGGCTGGTGTGGGGCGGGCTGCGCGACTGCGAGGTCGTGCCCGACTCGGCGACCGTCCGCCTGATCGAGACCGTCCTGCACGCCACCGGCGCCGACCTGGTCTACGTGCACGCGCCCGACGACAGCCACCAGGACCACCGCGCCGTCGCCTCGGCCACGCTGGGCGCCGCGCGCCGGCTGCCCCGGGTCCTGCACTACCAGAGCCCCTCGACGCTGTCGTTCACGCCCACCGTCTACGTCGACGTCACCGCCCACCTCTCCGGCAAGGTCGCCGCCCTGGCTGCGCACGCCTCGCAGGTGGAGCAGTCGGCGATGGTCGAGCCGGACGCGGTCGTCGCCTCGGCCCGGCACTGGGGCGCCCAGGCGCGGATCGGCTACGCGGAGGCCTTCCAGCCCACCCGCATGGTGGTCGACCTGGCGCCGGCCCGCGGCGCCGCCGTGGCCGCCGTCCCCGCCGCCTGGTCGCTCACGCCCTCGGTGTCCGCCGCCTTCTGAGCGGGAGCCGGGCGAGCACCGCGAGCCCGGCTGCGGCGGTCCAGACCGCCCGGGACAGCCGCACCGCCCGGGGCACGTCGCCCGGCTCCGGCGGGCGGCCGCTGCCCAGCACCGGGCGGTCCTCGACGCGGCTGCCGTACACGTTGCGGCCGCCCAGCCGCAGTCCCAGCGCCCCGGCCAGCGACGCCTCGCACCGGCCGGCGTTCGGGCTGGGGTGCGCGGCGCCGTCGCGCCACCAGGCCGCCAGCGCCCCCGCCGGCGAGCCGCCGGCGACCGGCGCGGTGGCCACGGTCAGCGCAGCGGTCAGCCGGGCGGGCAGCCAGTTGGCGACGTCGTCGGTGCGGGCGGCCGCCCAGCCGAACCGGACGTGCCGCGGCGAGCGGTGGCCGACCATCGCGTCGAGGGTGTTGACCGCGCGGTAGGCCAGCAGCCCGGGCACCCCGGCGACCGCGCCCCAGAACAGCGGCGCCACCGCGGCGTCGGAGGTGTTCTCGGCGACCGACTCGACGGTCGCGCGGGCCAGCTCCCCGGCGTCCAGGGCGCTGGGGTCGCGGCCGGCCAGGGCCGGCAGCAGCCGGCGGGCCCCCGGCACGTCGCCGGCCTCCAGCGCGCCGGCCATCGCGCCCGCGGCCCGGCCGAGCGAGGTGCCGCCGAGCACGGTCCAGGTCGCCGCGGCCGTGGTCAGCGTGCGCAGCACCGGCCGCCCGCGGCCGGCCCGGTCCAGCGCCGCCCCGGCACCGGCGGCGCCGGCGACCAGCAGCGCCGCGTACCGCGCGCCGGCCGCCCGGGTGTCGCGCCACAGCCGCCGCTCCAGGGCCGCGGCGAGCGTGCCGAAGCCGGCCACCGGGTGCCCGCGGCGCGGATCGGCGAGCGCCAGGTCGGCCGCGGCACCGAGGGCCAGGCCGAGCGCGGTCGGCAGGTCTGCCCGGGTCGCCACCGGTCCATCGTGTCAACCGGAACCCGGGAGGCGCTCCCTAGGATCGGCGCCATGCGCCTGCCCGGCCGTTACGACGGCGTCGCCCGGCCGATCGTCACCTACGGCAGCAACCCCGTGCTGCACCGGCGGTGCGCCGAGGTGACCACCTTCGACCGCGACCTGCGCCGCCTGGTCCTCGACATGTTCGCCAGCATGGAGGCCGCCGACGGCGTGGGCCTGGCGGCCAACCAGATCGGCGTCGACGCGCGGGTGTTCGTCATCGACTGCCCCGACGCCGCGGGGGAGGACGTCGTCGGCTACGTCGTGAACCCGCGGCTGACCATCCTCGAGCCGCTGGACGGCGAGCCCGCGGAGGAGGTCACCGAGGAGGGCTGCCTGTCGGTGCCCGGCCCCTACGCCGAGCTGCCGCGGGCCTTCCGCGCCCGGGTGGACGGCGTGGACGCCTCCGGGGAGCCGGTCGCGATCGAGGCGACCGGCATGGCCGCCCGCTGCCTGCAGCACGAGGTCGACCACCTCGACGGCACGGTCTACGTGGACCGGCTGCCCGAGGAGCTGAGGGAACGGCTGCTGGCCGAGGCGGCCGGCCCGGGAGGGGAGCTGCCGGCATGAGCGAGGTCCAGGACCAGGCGGCGCCCCCCGCCCAGGGGACATCGGCCCCGCCGATCGTCGTCGTCGGCATCGGCGCCGACGGCTGGGAGGGGCTGGCGCCGACCTCCTGCGCGGAGGTCCAGCGCGCCGACGTCCTGCTCGGCAGCGAGCGGCAGCTGGCCCTGGTGCCGGAGACGGTGACCGCCGAGCGGGTGCCGTGGCCCTCGCCGCTGACCGAGGCGCTGCCCGGGCTGGTCGAGCAGCACACCGGCCGCGCGGTCGTCGTCCTCGCCAGTGGCGACCCGATGCTGTCGGGCATCGGCACCACGCTGACCCGGCTGCTGGGCGCCGACCGGGTGCGGGTGCTGCCGGCGCCGTCGTCGGTGTCGTTGGCCTGCGCGCGGCTGGGCTGGGCGGTCGAGGACACCGACGTCGTCACCCTGGTCGGCCGGCCCATCGAGCTGCTGCACCCGCACGTGCAGCCCGGCCGCCGGCTGCTCGTGCTCGGTTCCGACGGCGAGACGCCGGCCCAGGTGGCCCGGCTGCTGGCCGACCGCGGCTACGGGCAGAGCCTGATCACCGTGCTCGGCGGGCTGGGCGGCCCGGACGAGGAGGTGCGCACCGGTACCGCGGCCACCTGGTCGCAGCCGGCGCCGGCGCTGGTGGTGACCGCGGTGGAGTGCCGCGCCGAGCGCGGCACCATGCCGCTGCCGACCACGCCCGGCCTGCCCGACGGTGCCTACGAGTCCGACGGGCAGCTGACCAAGAGCGAGGTGCGGGCGATCACGCTGGCCCGGCTGGCGGCCGTGCCCGGCCAGCTGCTGTGGGACGTCGGCGCGGGCGCGGGCTCGATCGGCATCGAGTGGATGCGGGCGCACCCGACCTGCCGCGCCGTCGCCGTCGAGGCCGCCGAGGAGCGGGCCGAGCGGATCGCCCGCAACGCCGCCCGGCTCGGCGTGCCCTACCTGCGGGTGGTGCACGGCCACGCCCCGGAGGTGCTGTCGCGGCTGCGTGCCCCGGACGCGGTGTTCGTGGGTGGCGGCATCACCACGCCGCTGCTGCTGGAGAGCTGCTGGGACGCGCTGCCGGTCGGCGGCCGGCTGGTGGCCAACGCGGTGACCGTGGAGAGCGAGATGGTGCTCGCCCAGTGGCACGCCCGGGTGGGCGGCGAGCTGGTGCGGGTGTCGGTGCAGCGGGCGGAGCCGGTCGGCTCCTACACCGGCTGGAAGCCGGCGATGCCGGTGACGATCTGGTCCGTGACCCGGTGGTGAGGGCGTCGTCCGCGAACCGTCCGGGTGGACCGGTCGCGGAGGCCCGGAGGGTCTCCCGACCGGGACACGGGCCGCGGCTCAGCGCGACAAGGGGACGGCACCTGGTGGCGGTGTCGGCCGGGAGGCCGACGATGTCATCGCTGGCCGTGTCGGCCGGTAGGCCGACGGAGTCATCGTGACCGTCCACTTCATCGGCGCCGGCCCCGGCGCCGCGGACCTCGTCACCCTGCGCGCCGCCCGGCTGATCGCCGCGGCGCCGGTCTGCCTCTACGCCGGTGCCCTGGTGCCGCGCGAGCTGCTCGACACCGCACCGCCCGGAGCCCGGCTGGTCGACACCGCCGACCTCGACCTCGACCAGATCACCGCCGAGCTGGTCGCCGCGCACGAGGCGGGCCACGACGTCGCCCGGCTGCACTCCGGCGATCCGTCGATCTACAGCGCGATGGCCGAGCAGATGCGCCGGCTCGACGCGGCCGGCGTGCCCTACGAGGTGGTGCCGGGGGTGCCGGCCTTCGCGGCGGCGGCCGCGGCGCTCAAGCGGGAGCTGACCGTGCCCGGGGTCGGGCAGACCGTCGTCCTCACCCGGACCTCCGCCCGGTCCACCCCGATGCCCCCCGGGGAGGAGCTGGCCGCCTACGCGGCCACCGGCGCCACCCTCGTGCTGCACCTGGCGGTGCAGCGCCTCGCCGAGCTGGCTCCGGAGCTGGCCGAGCACTACGGGCCCGACGGCCCGGTCGCGGTGGTGGCGCGGGCCAGCCGAGACGACGAGCTGGTGCTGCGCGGCACGCTGGCCGGCATCGCGGGTCAGGTCGAGGCGGCCGGCGTCCGGCGCACGGCGATCGTCGTCGTCGGCCCGGTGCTGGCGGCCGAGGCGTTCCCCGACAGCCACCTGTACTCGACGACCCGCCCCCGCTAGTGGTGGAAGGACCCCGTCGCCCCCCACCTCTCGCGAGCTCGCGGCGGGCCCCTGCGACGGGGCCGTCAGGCGCGGCCGACGACGGTGCCGGCCCGGTCGATCACCACGACGTCGACCTCGACCGGCGCCCCGCGCAGCACGCCCAGCGCGGTGTCCCGCGCGCCGGCGGCGACCAGGTCGCCCAGCGGCAGCCCGGCGGCCTGGCACTGCTGGAGCGCGTCGAGCGCGGTGTTCGCCCCGCGCACGCCCTCGACCAGCGCCGGCGACCCGCCCGCCCCGCGCACCAGCGCGGCCAGCGCCTCGGGCGACACCTGCGAGCGGGCGGAGTGCAGGTCGAGGTGGCCGTCGGCGAGCTTGGCCAGCTTGCCGATCCCGCCGGCGATCGTCAGCCGGGGCACCGGGTGGCGGCGCAGGTACTTGAGGACGGCGCCGGCGAAGTCACCCATGTCCAGCAGCGCGTCCTCGGGCAGCCCGTACAGCTCGGTGACCACCCGCTCGCTGGTCGACCCGGTGCACCCGGCCACGTGCCGGTGCCCGGCCGCACGGGCCACGTCGATGCCGCGGCGGATCGAGTCGATCCACGACGAGCACGAGTACGGGACGACGACGCCGGTCGTGCCCAGGATGGACAGGCCGCCGAGGATGCCCAGCCGCGGGTTCCAGGTGCGGCGGGCCAGCTCCTCGCCGTGCTCGACCGACACCTCCACCACGACGTCGCCGGTGCCGCCGTGCCGGGCGGCGACCGCGGCGACGTGCTCGCGGATGAACTGCCGCGGCATGGGGTTGATCGCCGGCTCGCCGACGGCCAGGGGCAGGCCGGGCTTGGTCACCGTGCCGACGCCGGTCCCGGCGCGGAAGACCACCCCGCTGCCGGGCTCGCCGTGCGTCACGCGCGCCGAGACCAGGGCGCCGTGGGTGACGTCGGGGTCGTCGCCGGCGTCCTTGACCACGCCGGCGCTCGCCGCGCCGTCGTCCAGCGACTCGGTGGCCAGCGCGAAGGCCGGGTGCTTGTCGTTGGGCAGGTCGATGGCGACCGGGTCGGGGAACTCGCCGGTCAGCAGCGCGGTGTAGGCCGCGGTGGTGGCGGCGGTCGCGCAGGCGCCGGTCGTCCAGCCGTAGCGCAGCCCGGTGCTGCGCTCGCGTCCCGCGGTGGTCACCGCACCAGCATGCACGGGCACCCGCGGTGACCGGCCGCGTGCTGGTGCTGGGCGGCACCGGCGAGGGGCGGCGGCTGGCCGCGGCCCTGGTGGCCGCCGGGGTCGAGGTGGAGAGCTCGCTGGCCGGCCGGGTCGCCGATCCGGTGCTGCCGCCGGGTGCGGTGCGGATCGGCGGCTTCGGCGGCGTCGAGGGGCTGGCCGCCGAGCTGCGCGCCCGGCCGGTGCGCGCGCTGGTCGACGCCACCCATCCCTTCGCCGCCGGCATGACCGCGAACGCCGCCGCGGCGGCCGCCGCCACGGGCACGCCGCTGCTGCGGCTGCAGCGCCCCGGCTGGACCGCCGGCCCGGGCGACGACTGGCGCTGGGTCGACTCCCCGGCCGACGCCGCGGCCGCGGTCGCCGGCGCCCGGTCGGTGTTCCTCACCACCGGCCGGCAGGGGCTGGCCGCGTTCGCCGGCCTGACCGGCGCGGTCCTGGTGCGCTCGGTGGACCCGCCGGAGGGGCCGCTGCCGGCCCGGGTCACGGTCGTGCTGGCCCGCGGGCCGTTCACCGTCGAGGAGGAGCGGGCGCTGATGCGCGAGCACGGCGTCGACGTCGTCGTCACCAAGGACAGCGGCGGCGCGATGACGGCGGCGAAGCTGGCCGCGGCCCGGGAGCTGGGCGTCCCGGTGGTGCTGATCCGGCGGCCGGCGCTGCCGGCCGGGGTGGCGGTCGTCGCCACGGTCGAGGAGGCGCTGGACTGGTTGGCACGTGAAACGGGTTCGACCTCGCCGCGGGGATGACGGATCATGCTCGGCCGGAACACCCGCACCACCCGAGGAGCACTCCCGTGGAAGCCCTGACCGAGTCGCAGCTGCGCCGGTCCTTCGTCAACTGCTCGCGCGGCGAGGCCAACGCGCTCACCCTGCCCAAGGACTTCGGCACGCTGCCGTGGGACGAGCTGGAGGTGCTCGGCTGGCGGGACGCCAAGGCCCCGCTGCGCGGCTACCTGGTCCTCTGGCGGGACGGCGCCCCGGTCGGGGTCGCCCTGCGCGCGGCCGACACCCGGATGTCCAGCCGGACGCCGGCCATGTGCCTGCTCTGCTCCACCGCCCAGTCCGGCGACGCGGTCTCGCTGTTCACCGCCCGCCGTGCCGGGGAGGCCGGCCGCAACGGCAACACCGTGGGCACCTACATGTGCGCGGACCTGCGGTGCGCGGAACGGGCGCGCAGCGAGATCCCGCCGTGGCTGCTGGACCGCGATCCCGCCGAGGTCGTCGCCGAGCGGACGGCGGACCTCCGGGCGCGGGTGCACGGGTTCCTGGACTCCGTGCGGCGGTGAGCGCACCGCGGCTGGTGCTGTTCGACCTCGACGGCACGCTGGTCGACTCCACGCCCGGCATCTGGGCCTCCGTGCGGGTCGCGGCGGCCGAGCTCGGCCTGCCCGAGCCCACGCCCGCGCAGCTGCGGGACATGGTGGGCCCGCCGCTGCAGGACGGGTTCGCGCTGGTGCTGGGCGTGCCGCTGCCCGACGTCCCCCGGGCGGTCGCCGCCTACCGGGCGCACTACGCCGCGGGCGCCGTCCTCGACGTCGGCGTGTACGACGGCGTGCCGGAGCTGCTGGCCGGGCTCCGGGACGACCGGGCGGTGCTCGCGGTCGCCACCAGCAAGCCCGAGCCCTTCGCGCTGCGCATCCTCGAGCACACCGGGCTGCGGCCGGCGTTCGCCTCGGTGCACGGGGCCACCCTCGACGGCACGGTGCGCAGCAAGGCCCAGGTGGTCGCCGCCGCGCTGGCCGCGCACCCGGGCACGGCGGCCCCGGTGCTGGTCGGCGACCGGGAGCACGACGTCCTCGGGGCGGCCGAGCACGGGCTGCCGTGCATCGGCGCCGGATGGGGCCCGGCGCCGGAGGGGGAGCTGGCGCGCGCGGGTGCGGCCGCCGTCGTGGCGCACCCGGCGGAGGTGCCGGCGGCGCTGCGGAGGATCTGACGGCACGATCCGGTCACGGCCGTGGACGTTCGGTGACCGCCGGGGCCATCGTCGGTGCATGCGGTGGGGGATCCGTGCGGCGGGGCTGTCGCTCGCGCTCTTCCTGACCGCCTGCTCGGGGGGAGGGGGCGGTGCGGCCGCGTCGTGCGCCGGCCCGCACGCCATGGTCAGCCCTCCGGAGGCGCGGGTGGGCGAGGAGGTCGTGCTCACCGTCGACCGGCTGTTCGAGGGGTGCGACGACACCGGTGGCACCGGCGACGAGCGGCCGCTGACCGACGTGCCGGTGGGCTTCGTGCAGGGCGGCGTGCGCGTGCCGGTCGGCACGGTGAGCAGCACCGCCGAGGACTCCACCGGCCGGCTGGTGTTCCGGGTGCCGGACTCGGCGTCCCCGGGGCCGGCGCAGGTCACCGTGTTCGCCGACGACCGGCTCGCCGTGGATCTCGCCGTCCGGGCCTGAGCCGGTCCTAGGCGGCCATGGGCTGTGCCGGCTCCGCGGCCGGCGCGGCCGCCCGGCGGACCACCCGCCGCTGCCGGGCCAGGCCGGCGACCGCGACGAGGGCCAGCGCGATGACCGTGGCGGCGTAGACCTCGGTGGCGGTCTCCAGGCCCACCGAGCCGGCGGCGATGCCCGCGATGATCGCCGGCACGCTGAAGCCGAGGTACCCGACCACGTAGATGGCGGCGAAGATGCCGCCCCGCTGCCCGGGCGCGGTGCCGGCGGTGATCGTGGCGACCGCGCCCAGGAAGGCGGCGCCGAAGCCGAGGCCGGAGACCGGCGCGGCGACGAAGAACAGCACGGTGCCGGCGAGCGCGACGGCGACCAGCGTGCCGGCGACGCCCACGCAGAAGAGCAGGCAGCCGCCGACCATCGCGCGCTCGGGGGCCAGCGGGCGGGCGAGCACCGCGCCGATCGCGGCGGCGCCCTGCATGGCGACGATGACCAGGCTGCCGAGCAGGTGGTCGGAGATGCCGAAGACCCCGTCGGCCAGCGACGGGCCGAGGGAGAGGTAGAGCCCGCCCAGCGCCCACATGGCCAGCAGCGCCGGGGTGGCGACGAGGAAGGCCGCGCGCTGGGCCGGCGGCACGTGCACGCGGGGCCACAGCGAGGCGGCGGCACCGGGCAGCCGCGGCGAGGTCTCGGGCAGCCTCAGCACGGCCACCGCGGCGACGAGCAGGACGGCGGTCAGGGCGCCGAAGACCCAGTCGGTGGGCGCCGGGACGAACTCGACGGCCAGCCCCGCACCGAGGGCGCCCAGGGACAGCCCGACGCCGGGCGAGGCGCTGTTGACCAGCGCCCCCAGCGGCCGCCGGCTGCTCTGGAAGTCGAGCAGGGCCGCACCGAGCGTGCTGGTCAGCGCGCCCATCGACAGGCCCTGGACCACGCGGGCGGCCATCAGCCAGCCGACGCCGTCCGCGGCGAGGAACAGCACCATGGCCCCCGCCTGCAGCGCGAGGCCCGCGGCGAGCACGGGCCGCCGGCCCAGGTGGTCCGACAGCGCGCCGACGACGAGCAGCGAGGCGAGCAGCGCGAACGCGTAGACGGCGAAGACCGTCGTCAGCACGCCGGAGGTGAAGTCGAACCGCTCCTGGTAGACGCGGTACAGCGGCGAGGGGACCCCGGAGGCGGCCAGGACCAGCAGCAGCAGCGCGGTCACCGACCAGAACGCCCCGGCGCGGGAGGGAGTGCGGGACGGGGCGTGGTTGGGCACGCCAACGGACAAGGCGGACGCGCCGGTCCGCATTCCCCGGCCCGGCGCGCCGCCCGGGTCAGTCCCGGGTGAAGCCCGCCGGCACGAGGACGTCGTCGCGGGTCAGGTCGTGTACCGAGCCCTTGCCGAGGCCGAGCAGCGCCTCGTCCACGCCCGAGCGCAGGATCGACAGCACGTTGGAGACGCCGCGCTCGCCGCCGGCGGCCAGGCCCCACAGGTAGGCGCGGCCGACCATCACCGCGCGGGCGCCCAGCGCGAGGGCCTTGACCACGTCGCCGCCGCGCCGGACGCCGCCGTCGAGCAGCACCTCGACCTGGTCGCCGACCGCGTCGACGACCCCGGGCAGCGACCGGATGGCGCCCGGGGTGCTGTCGAGGTTGTTGCCGCCGTGGGTGGAGACGGAGATGGCGGTGGCGCCGGCGTCGACCGCGCGTCGGGCGTCGTCGGGCCGGGTGATGCCCTTGACCATGAACGGCCCGCCCCACTGCTCGGCGAGCCAGGCGACGTCCTCCCAGCGCGGCAGCGCGGTGCCCATCCACTCGCCGTAGGCGCCGAAGAAGGTGGGCGGCTGCTCGTCGCCGAGGGCGAGGTTGGGCACGGTGAGGTCGGGGATCGACCCGGTGCGCAGGTAGGTGGCCAGCCAGCGCGGCTTGCGCAGCACCTCGGGCGCGAACTTGACCGCGTTCTTCAGGTCGATCTTCTCGGGGATGGGCGGGGCGCCCCAGTCGCGGCGGGAGGCGAAGGACCAGTCGAGGGTGACGATCAGGCCCGTGGCGCCGGCGGCCCGGGCGCGCTCGGCGCGGGCGAGGATCCGCTCGCGGGAGCCGACCCAGTACATCTGGAAGAACAGCTTGTCGTTGGCGGCGGCGACCTCCTCCACCGGCTTGCTGGCGAAGGAGGACAGGCCCATCGCGGTGCCCGCGCCGGCCGCGGCGCGGGCGACGGCGACCTCGCCGTCGGGGTGCACGGCCTGCACGCCGGTCGGGGAGATGAGCACCGGGAAGGAGATCTCCTGGCCCATCACGGTGGTGGCCAGCTCGCGCTTCTCGGGCAGGTCGGCCACGTGCGGGCGGAAGCCGAGCTCGTCGAAGGCGGCGACGTTGTCGCTGAGTGTCAGGCCCTTCTCCGTGCCGGCGTACAGCGCCAGGTAGACCGAGCGGGGGAGCCGCCGCTTGGCGCGCTCCTGCGCCTCGGCGACGGTCTCGAACCAGTCCCGCGTGCTGGCCATGGCGTTACCTCCGGACCCCGGCGACCCGGCGCGCCGTCGCGCCCGTCAGTCGGCGGGCCCATCCTGCACCGAAATGGCACTCAGTGTCACGCGGGATACCGGCGGGGCGTCCAGACCGCTCCCGAGGGGGTGAGCCGGGTCTGCGAGGAACCGATGAGCACCAGGCAGCGCATGTCGACCGTCTCCGGGTCCAGCGCGCCGAGCGTGGTCACCCGCAGCTCCTCCTCCGGCCCGCCGACGTCCCGGCCGACCACCACGACGGTCTCGGGGGCACGCACCTCGAGCAGCGCGGCCAGCGCCTCGCCCAGCTGGTGCGGCCGCGCCTTCGACCGGGGGTTGTAGACCGCGATGACCAGGTCGGCGGCGGCGGCGTGCCGCAGCCGGTCCAGGACGACGTCGAAGGGCTTGAGGACGTCGGACAGGCTGAGCACCGCGAAGTCGTGGCCCAGCGGCGCGCCCACCCGCGAGGCGACCGCCTGCGCCGCGGTCAGTCCGGGCACCACCCGCACCGGGACGTCCACGTACTCCGGCCGGGCGGCCACCTCGAGCACCGCCGAGGCCATCGCGAACACGCCGGGGTCGCCGCTGGAGACGACCGCGACCCGCCGTCCGGACCGCGCGAGCTCCAGGGCGTGCGCCGCACGCTCGGCCTCCACCCGGTTGTCGCTGGCGTGCCGGGTCTGCCGCGGGTTGGCCGCCACCCGGTCCAGGTAGGGGCCGTAGCCGACCAGGTCGTCGGCCATGGCCAGGGCCTCGGCGGCCTCGGGCGTGGTCCAGGCGCGCTTGCCCGGGCCCAGGCCGACCACGACCACCTCGCCGGTGCGCGGCTGCTCGGCGGTCGCGGCAGGGTCCTGCGCGGGCGTCGGCCGGGTGAGCGGGCTGGGCAGCAGGGCCAGGGAGAAGTAGGGGACGGTCGCCGGGTCGACGTCGGCCAGCGGCATGGTGCGCTGGCGGCCGGTGGTGGCCCGCTCGACGTAGAGGGCGCGGTCGAGCACGCCCGCGGCGTCGAAGGCCTCCCGCACCTGCGGGAACGTGCGGCCGAGCTTCATCACCGCCGCCGAGTCGGTGGTCGCCAGCCACTCGGCGAGCTCCTCGGCCGGCAGCGTGCCGGGCAGCACGGTGAGCACCTCGTCGCGCTCGACCAGCGGCCGGCCGACCACCGCCGCGGCGCCGCTGACGCTGGTCACGCCCGGCACGACCTCGGTCGGGTACCGGTCGGCCAGGCGCTTGTGCATGTGCATGTAGGAGCCGTAGAAGAACGGATCGCCCTCGGCCAGGACGACGACGTCGCGGCCGGCGTCCAGGTGCGCGGCGAGGCGGGCCGCGGCGGACTCGTAGAACTCGTCGATCGCGCCCTGGTAGCCGCCGGGGTGGTCGGTGGTCTCGGTGGTGACCGGGTAGACCAGCAGCTCCTCGACCTGGCCGGGCCGCAGGTAGGGCTCGGCGACCGAGCGGGCCACCGACCGGCCGTGCTGGGCGGCGTGGAAGGCGACGACGTCGGCGGCGGCGATCAGCCGGGCCGCCTTGACCGTCACCAGCTCCGGGTCGCCCGGGCCCAGCCCGACGCCGTACAGGCGGCCGGTCACGCGCTGCCCGCCGCTCATTCCTCCTCGCTCGCGATCGCGTTGACCGCCGCGGCGGTGATGGCGCTGCCCCCGCGCCGGCCGCGCACCACCAGGTGCTCCAGACCCGACCCGACCAGCGCCTCCTTCGACTCCGCCGCACCGATGAAGCCGACCGGGATGCCGATGACGGCCGCCGGCCGGGGCGCGCCGGCGGCGACCATCTCGAGCAGGTGGAACAGCGCGGTGGGCGCGTTGCCGATGGCGACCACGGCGCCGTCGAGCCGGTCGCGCCACAGCTCGAGGGCGGCGGCGGTGCGGGTGGTGCCGAGCTCGGCGGCCAGCTGCGGGGTGCGCGGGTCGCCCAGCGTGCAGACGACGTCGTTGTCGGCGGGCAGCCGGCGGCGGGTGATGCCGGAGGCGACCATCTGCGCGTCGCACAGCACCGGGGCGCCGGCCCGCAGCGCGGCGCGGGCGTCGCCGATCACGGCGGGGGAGAAGACGACGTCGTCGACGAGGTCGACCTGCCCGCAGGCGTGGATCATGCGCACGGCCACGCGGGCCACGTCGGCGGGCAGCCGCGACAGGTCGGCCTCGGCGCGGATCGTGGCGAAGGACTGCCGGTAGATCTCGGCGCCGTCCTTCTCGTACGCGTAGGCGCGCTGCGGCTGCCGGGGCTGGTCGTCTCGGGTCATCGTCATCGCGGGAGGGAGGCTACTTCCCGGTAGAGGACTGGCCCGCGGCGCGGCGGGGCATCCCGCCGTCCATGGCGCTCCCCAAGGTCCTCGTCCTCGTGCTCGCCGGTGGCAAGGGCAGCCGTCTGGAACTGCTCACCGAGACCCGTGCGAAGCCGGCGGTGCCGTTCGCGGGGGTGTACCGGCTGGTCGACTTCCCGCTGTCGAACTGCCAGCACTCCGGGATCGCCGACGTCTGGGTGTCGGTGCAGTACCAGCCGCAGTCGCTGTCGGAGCACCTGGCCAACGGCCGGCCGTGGGACCTCGACCGCACCACCGGCGGGCTGATGGTGCTGCCGCCGTTCCAGGGCAACGAGCGCGGCGGCTTCACCGAGGGCACCGCCGACGGGTTGTGGCGGCAGGCCGAGCTGGTCCGCGGGTTCGCCCCCGACGCGCTGGTCGTGGTCAGCGCCGACGCGGTCTACCGGCTGGACTACCGCGAGGTGGTCGACACCCACCTGGGCTCCGGCGCGGAGGTCACGATGGTGACCACGGAGGTCGCCGCCGACGACGCGTCGCGCTACGGGATCGTGCAGGTCGACGGCGACCGGGTCACCGACTACGCCTACAAGCCCGACGAGCCCGCGACGACCACGGCCACCAACGAGGTGTTCGTGTTCTCCCCGCGGCAGACGCTGGACCGCCTGGAGGCACTGGGCGAGGAGGTCGGCGAGGACGGGCTGGAGGACCTCGGCTCGCACCTGCTGCCCGCCCAGACCCGTGACGGGGCGGCGCGCGCGTTCCCGCTGCGCGGCTACTGGCGCGACGTCGGCACGGTGCCGGCCTACTGGGAGGCGCATCGGGACTTCCTGTCCGCGGATCCGCCGCTCGACCTGGACACCCCCGCCTGGCCGGTGCACACCCGCGGCGGCCGGCACAGCGCCGCCCGGGTGCTCGACGACGGGCAGATCGAGAACAGCCTGCTCTCCGGCGGAACGCGGATCTCCGGCGACGTGCGCGGATCGGTGCTGTCGCCGGGGGTGATCGTGGAGCGGGGCGCGACGGTCGTCGACTCGGTGCTGCTGCCCGGGGTGCGGGTGCGGGCGGGGGCGACCGTGACGCGCTCGGTGATCGACGACGGCGTCGACGTCGGGGAGGGCGCGAGCGTCGGCGGGGACGGCGACATCGCGCTGCTCGGCCGGGGGGTGCGGGTCGACGACGGCGCGGAGATCGCCGCCGGGGCGCGCTACCCGGACCCGTCGGAGGACTGAGGGGCGCCCTCGGGGCAGTGCTCCCGCTCCGTCAGTCCGCCGGCAGGTCGACCCGGTACCCGTCGAGCGTCGCCACGACGTCCACCACCGCCCCGCGCGGCCGGCCGCAGCGGCGCGCGCAGCCGGCCCAGTGCTGGCGGGCGCCGGCGGCCGGCAGGGCACCGGCGGCGACGGCGGCCGCGGCGTCGGCGCGCACGTCGGCGAGCGACTTCGCGCAGCCGGGCCGGCCGGCGCACGCGGTGACCGACAGCCACGCGCTGCCCGGGTCGAGCTCCAGGCCGGCACGGGCGAGCGCGTCGGCGACCCGCGCGTCGGGAAGGTCGGGCACGACGACGCTGCGCCAGGGCGTCACCTGCAGCTCGCCGGTCGAGACGGCGGCCAGCAGCTCGGCCTGCGGCGCGGTCAGCCGCCCGAGGGGGATCACCGCCACCAGCGCCGTCCGCCCGTCGGTCTGGGCGACCGCCCCCGCGCCGGGAGGCGGCGCGGCCGGCAGCGGCCGGGGCGCGACGGCCCCGCCCAGCCGGGCGGCGACCCGGGCCGGGCCGTCGGTCAGCTCCGCCAGCCGCCAGGCGGCGCTGGCCTGCGCCGCGCGCTCGTCGAGGAAGGCCCGCGTCGCGGCCAGCGCGAGCGGCACCGCGTCGTCCGGGGCGGCGCGCAGCCCGCTGTCGGCGCCGGCCAGCGTGAGCGCGACGGCGTCCGGTGCCAGCGCCAGCAGGCCGACGTCCCCACCGAGCCCGGCGACGTCGCCGCGGCCGTCGTCCAGCGTGGCGAGGTACCGGCCGGGCAGCCCGGCCAGGGCCGGATCGGCGCACAGGCCGGCGTCGAGGGCCCGCACCCACGGGCGGACGTCGAGCAGGCTGCCCGCCGCCCGGCCGGTCAGCGCGCTGGCCAGCACGTTGCGCACCCGTTCGTGCGTGGCGCTGGGCAGCAGGCCCGCGCCGGCCAGCCGGTCGCCCAGCTCCGCCGACGCCCCGTCGGCCAGGCCGCGCAGCTGCACGTTGCCGCGGCTGGTGAGCTCGAGGGCGCCGTCGCCGAGGTCGCGGGCGGCCGCCGCGAGCACCCGGAGCTGGCCGGGGGCGAGCAGCCCGCCGGGCACGCGGACCCGCGCCAGGGCCCCGTCGGCGGCGGCGTGGGTCTGCAGCGCGCCGGGGCAGGCGTCGGGCTCGGTACGGGCAGCGGTCATCGCGGCAGCGAGGCTACGTCGCCCGCGCCGCCGGCGGTCAGGCGTCGAACGACGTCCACACCCGCCGGCGCTCGGCCCGGCCGGTGACCGCCGCCATCGCCGCCACCCGCCGCTGCTGGTCGGCGGTGGCGGTGTGCTGCACGACGGCGACCTCGGCGTCGCGCATCGCCCGCTCGGCGGCGAACTCCGCGGGCGTGGAGGGGTACTCGGCGGCGGAGAAGCCGTCGTCCTCGGCCGGCCGGGCGTACGGGCTGTCCGGCGGCAGGTTGCCGCTCACCCGCCCGTAGGCGCCGAGCAGGAGCAGCACCAGGCCGGCGACGACCGAGAACGCCACGTTGCTCAGGCCGAAGGCGAGCAGGTTCCAGTCGGTCCGCAGCACGGCCAGGTTCGCCAGGGCCGAGACCAGGAAGAGCACGCCGACGACGATCATGACCGTCGAGGCGATCCGCGGGCCGCGGAACGCCGCGGCGACCAGCACCGCCGCGGTGACCAGCGAGATCGTCGAGAGCAGGCCGTTGGACGACAGGCCGAGGATCCGCTCGCCGTCGGTCGAGAAGAAGTCCAGGCCGTCGGCGAGTCCGAGGACGCCGAAGACGGCGAGGACGGCGGCGACGACGACCGCGCCCACCCGGTGCACGACCGGGACGCGGGCGCCGGGGGTGGGCGCGGGGCCGGCCGGGTGGTCGGTCCGCTGCCGTCGGGGGAGGTGCAGGGTCATGGCGACTCCTCGCGAGATCCGGGAACATCCCGACTTCGCCGCCGCCGCGGGCCCCGGATGCGGGAAGCGCCGGACCGGCTCCGCGGTTGGAGGGGGCATGACCCAGCCGTTCGAGATGGACCTGCACTCGGAGTTCCTGCGCGCGGACCTGTTCCTCGCCATGGGGCAGCCGATCGAGGCCGCCCGCGTGCTGGAGCCCGTGGTCGAGGCCGAGCCGCGCAACGAGGCGGCGCTGGAGCTGCTGGCCCGCAGCTACTTCGCCTCCGCCCAGCTCGGCCGCGCCGAGGAGGCGCTGGGCCGCCTGGTCGACCTCGCCCCGGCCAACGGGTGGGCCCGCCGGGCGCTGGCCCGCACGCTGGAGCGGCAGAGCCGCGCCGGCGAGGCCGCCGTCCACCACCGGGTGGCCGACGCCCTGGGCGCGGCCCGCTGATCCGGGTCAGCCCACCGGCGTCAGCACGATCACGCCGATCTGCCGGCTGACCTGCGCCTGGTAGCCGTCGTACCCGGAGAAGCCGCCGAGCAGGAGCTGCCACAGCCGCTCCCGCTCGGCGCCCTCCGCCCGCCGGGCGCGCACCGGGAACCGCCGGCCGGCCAGCTCCACCTCGGCGGCGGGCTCGGCCTCCAGGTTGAGCGCCCACTGCGGCTCGGCGTCGATGCCGCCGTTGGACGCGGCCACCACGAGGTGCTCGCCGTCGCGCACGTGGAGCAGCGGCGTGGTGAACAGCCGGCCCGAGCGGCGGCCCCGGTGGGTCAGCAGGAGCACCTGACCGCCCCGGAACCGGCTGCCCACCCGGCCGCGGGTGCGCCGGACGAGGGCCACGTGCACCGCCGAGACGTGCCGGCTGACGACGGTGAGCAGCTGGTCACGGGTCATGTCCGCCTCTTTCGTTTGAGTGTCGCTCTGACGAATATCGGCACGGTAGGGTGAATCCGTGGCCGAGGGCAAGAGGGGGTACCGCTCGCCGTTGCGGGCGGCGCAGGCGCAGCGCACCCGCGCCGTCGTCCTGGACGCCGCGACCCGGTGCTTCCTCGAGCGCGGCTACGCGGCCACGTCGATGAAGGACGTCGCGACGGCGGCCGGCGTCTCGGTGCCGACGGTGTTCGCGCAGGGCGGCAAGGCGGCGCTGCTGCTGGCCTGCGTCGACCGCACGCTCGTGGGGGACGACGAGGCGGCCCCGCTGCTGGCCCGCGAACTGTTCGTGCGGTTCGCCGAGGCCCCCGACCGGGCCGGCCGGCTGGCCGCGCTGCGGGCGATCGCCGCCGATCGGGTGCCGGCGGTCACCCCGATGCTGCGGGTGTTCCAGGCGGCTGCCGCGGCCGATGCGGAGATCGCCGCGGCCTGGGCCGACTACGAGGGCCGGCGCCGCGCGGACATGCGCCGGATGGTCGAGGCGTTCGCACCGGACCTGCGGGCGGACCTCGACGCCGAGGCGGCCACCGACATCTGGTGGGCCGTCCTCGGGCACGAGCCGGCCGACCGGTTCATCCGGGAGCTCGGCTGGTCGGCCGAGCGCTACGCCGACTGGCTGGTCGACGCCGTGGCCCGCCTGCTGCTGCGCTGACGTCCGCGCCGCTTGACCTCGAGTGCGATCGAGCTCCTAGCGTCCGGCGCATGCCGCCCGCCGCGCACCCGACGATGAGTTCCGGCCGTGGCGCCGGTCCGACCCTCCGGGGGCAGCGCGCCCCCCGGCAGGCGGGAGGCGGGCGGCCGTGAGCATGGAGATGACGGCGTGGTCGGCGCTGTCCAACGCGATGCACGGCCGCACCGAGCGGCGGCCGTTCTCCTGGGCGACCGTCCGCCGGGTCATGGCCTTCGCCCGGCCGCACCGGCGGCGGATCGTGTCGTTCGTGGCCGTCGGCGTCGTCGAGGCGGTCCTGACCGTCGCCACCCCGCTGCTGGCCGGCCGGGTGGTCGACGCCATCGTGGAGGGCAGCGACGCGTCGGTGGTGATCTGGCTGGCCGTGCTCATCGCGGTCATCGCCGTCGTCGGCACCGGGCTGTCGCTGCTCGGCCGCTTCCTGTCCGCGAGCCTCGGCGAGGGGCTCATCCTCGACCTGCGCACCGCCGTCTTCGACCACGTGCAGCGGATGCCGGTCGCCTTCTTCACCCGCACGAAGACCGGTGCGCTGGTCTCCCGGCTGAACAACGACGTCATCGGGGCGCAGCGGGCCTTCAGCGACACCCTGGCCGGGGTCGTGAGCAACACGGTCACGCTGCTGCTCACCCTCGGCGTGATGCTGACGCTCTCGTGGCAGGTGACGGTCCTGTCGCTGCTGCTCCTGCCGGCGTTCCTGCTGCCCGCGCGGCGGATCGGCAGCCGTCTGGCCGGGCTCGGCCGCGAGGCCGCCGACCACAACGCGGCCATGACCGGGCAGACGACGGAGCGCTTCTCCGCGCCGGGCGCCACGCTGGTCAAGCTGTTCGGCCGCCCCGACCGGGAGTCCGCCGAGTTCGCGGCGCGGGCGCGCCGCGTGCGCGACATCGGGGTGCGGACGGCGATGGTGCAGTGGGCCTTCGTCAGCGCGCTGATGCTGGTGTCGGCGCTGGCGCTCGCGCTGGTCTACGGCCTCGGCGGCTTCTACGCGCTGCGCGGCTCCCTCGACCCCGGCGCCGTGGTCGCGCTGGCCCTGCTGCTCACCCGCCTGTACGCCCCGCTCACGGCGCTGGCCAGCGCCCGGGTGGACGTCTCGTCGGCGATGGTGAGCTTCGAGCGGGTCTTCGAGGTGCTCGACCTGGTGCCGCTGGTGCGCGAGCGGCCCGACGCCCGGGAGGTGCCCGACGGGCCGGTCCGGGTCGAGCTGGACTCCGTCTCCTTCGGCTATCCGTCGGCCGACCGCGTCTCGCTGGCATCGCTGGAGGACGTCGCCCAGCTCGACGGCCGCGGCGGCGTCGAGGTGCTGCACGACGTCTCGTTCACCGTCGAGCCGGGGCAGGTCGTCGCCATCGTCGGCTCCTCGGGCGCCGGGAAGTCGACGATCGCCTCGCTGCTGCCGCGGCTCTACGACGTCGACGCCGGCGCCGTGCGGCTGGGCGGCGTCGACGTCCGCGACCTCACCTTCGCCTCGATCCGCCGGACCCTCGGCCTGGTGACCCAGGACGGGCACCTGTTCCACGAGTCGCTGCGGTCCAACCTGCTGCTGGCCGCACCGGAGGCGACCGACGAGGAGCTGTGGGCGGTGCTCGAGCGGGCCCGGCTGGCCGATCTGGTCCGCGCCCTGCCCGACGGGCTGGACACCGTCGTCGGGGAGCGCGGCTACCGGTTCTCCGGCGGGGAGCGGCAGCGGCTGACCATCGCCCGGCTGCTGCTGGCCCGGCCGCGGGTGGTGCTGCTCGACGAGGCCACCGCGCACCTGGACTCGACGTCGGAGGCGGCCGTGCAGGCCGCGCTGGACGAGGCGCTGGAGGGGCGGACGGCGATCGTCATCGCGCACCGGCTGTCGACCGTGCGGGCCGCCGACTGCATCCTCGTGCTCGAGGGCGGGCGGATCGTCGAGCGCGGCCGGCACGCCGAGCTGCTGGCGGCCGGGGGGCGCTACGCGCAGCTGTACCGCACGCAGTTCGCCGAACCGGACGAGCCGGTGGCCGTCGGCGCCGGGGCCCCGGTCGCCGGGTAGCGTCCGGGCATCACGGCAGTGCGCCGGGAAGCCGGTGAGACCCCGGCGCGGTCCCGCCACTGTGTGCCCCGTCGGGGGCGAGCCAGACACCGCGGCTGCCGTGCCCGACGACCCGGGGCGCGGACCCCGAGTGAGGACCACGCGTGTTCGTCCTGCTCTCCACCAGCGACACCGACCTGCTCTCCGCCCGTGCCAGCGGCGCGGAGTGGCGGCTGGGCAACCCGACCCGGCTCGGCGACGACGGCGTCGCCGCGCTCGCGGAGGGCGCCGAGCTCGTCGTCGTCCGGATCCTCGGCGTGCGCCGGCAGTACGAGGCGATGCTGGCGCCGCTGCTGGCCGGGCCCGCGCCGGTCGTCGTCCTCGGCGGGGAGCAGGTGCCCGACGCCGAGCTGATGGAGCTCTCGACGGTGCCCATGGGCGTGGCCACCGAGGCGCACGGCTACCTGGCGCAGGGCGGCCCGGAGAACCTGGTGCAGCTGCACCGGTTCCTCTCCGACACCGTGCTGCTCACCGGCGAGGGCTTCGACCCGCCCGCGGTCGCGCCCGACTGGGGCGTGCTCGAGCGGCCGGGGGCGCGCACCGAGGGGCCGCGGGTCGCCGTCCTCTACTACCGGGCGCACCACCTGGCCGGGAACACCGCGTTCGTCGAGGAGCTGTGCCGGGCGGTCGAGGCCGCCGGTGGCAGCGCGCTGCCGGTGTTCACCTCGTCCCTGCGCATGGTGTCGCCCGAGCTGCTGGAGACGCTGCGCGGCGCCGATGCCCTCGTGGTCACCGTGCTCGCCGCGGGCGGCTCGCGGCCGGCCACCGCGCAGGCCGGCGGGGACGACGGCGCGTGGGACGTCGGCGCGCTCGCCGAGCTCGACGTGCCGGTGATCCAGGGGCTGTGCCTGACCCGCTCGCGGGCGGAGTGGCTGGCCGACGACGACGGGCTCTCGCCGCTCGACGTCGGCAACCAGGTGGCGATCCCCGAGTTCGACGGCCGGCTGATCAGCGTGCCGTTCTCCTTCAAGGAGACCGACGCCGACGGCCTGACCTCCTACGTCGCCGACCCCGAGCGGGCCGCCCGCGTCGCCGGCACGGCGGTCGCCCACGCCCGGCTGCGGCACACGTCCCCGGCCGAGCGCCGCATCGTGGTGATGCTGAGCGCCTACCCGACCAAGCACGCCCGGATCGGCAACGCCGTCGGCCTGGACACCCCCGCGTCGGTGGTGCGGCTGCTGGCCGCGATGGCTGGCCAGGGCTACGACATCGGCCCGTTCGACGGGCCGGGCGCGCTGCCCGGCGTCGCCGACCTCGACGGCGACGCGCTGGTGCACGCGCTCATCGCCGCCGGCGGGCAGGACGCCGACTGGCTGACCGCCGAGCAGCTGTCGGGCAATCCGGTGCGCATCCCCGCCGCGGCCTACCGGGCCTTCTTCGACACCCTTCCCGAGGACCTCCGCGCCGCCATGGTCGAGGCGTGGGGCGAGCCGCCGGGTGCGCTGTTCGTGGACGAGACCGACGACTCGATCGTCTTCGCCGCCCTACGCGCCGGCAACGTCGTGGTGATGGTGCAGCCGCCGCGCGGCTTCGGCGAGAACCCGATCGCGATCTACCACGACCCGGACCTGCCGCCCTCGCACCACTACCTGGCGGCCTACTGGTGGCTGCGCTCGGAGTTCGGCGCGCACGCGCTGGTGCACGTCGGCAAGCACGGCAACATGGAGTGGCTGCCCGGCAAGACCGTGGGGCTGTCGGCCTCCTGTGCCCCCGACGCCGCGATCGGCGACCTGCCGCTGGTCTACCCGTTCCTGGTCAACGACCCCGGCGAGGGCTCGCAGGCCAAGCGGCGCGCGCACGCCACGCTGGTCGACCACATGGTGCCGCCCATGGCCCGCGCCGACACCTACGGCGACATCGCCCGGCTGGAGCAGCTGCTCGACGAGCACGCCAACGTCGCGGCGATGGACCCGGCCAAGCTGCCGGCGGTCCGCGCGCAGATCTGGACGCTGCTGCAGGCGGCCCGCCTGGACCACGACCTGGGGCTCCACGAGCGGCCGGAGGACGACCACTTCGACGAGATGATCCTGCACGTCGACGGGTGGCTCTGCGAGATCAAGGACTCCCAGATCCGCGACGGCCTGCACGTGCTGGGCACCCCGCCGTCGGGCCGGGACCGGGTCGACCTGGTGCTGGCGATGCTGCGGGCCCGCCAGATCTGGGGCGGGTCGGTGGCCCTGCCCGGCCTGCGCGAGGCGCTCGGGCTGACCGAGGACGGCACCGCCGGGCTGCGCGCGACCGACGCGGTCGAGGCGCAGGCGGAGGCGCTGGTCGCGGGCATGGAGGAGCGCGGCTGGGCCGCCGGCGCCGTCGCCGACGTCGTCCAGGACGTGCTCGGCCGCGACGACGAGCAGGTCGCCGCCGTGCTCCGCTTCGCCGTCGACGAGGTCGTGCCGCGGCTGGAGCGCACCACCGACGAGCTGGACGCCACGCTGCACGCCCTCGACGGCGGGTACGTGCCGGCCGGGCCGTCGGGCTCGCCGCTGCGCGGGCTGGTCAACGTGCTGCCGACCGGCCGGAACTTCTACTCCGTCGACCCGCGGGCGGTGCCCTCGCGGCTGGCCTGGGAGACCGGCCAGGCGATGGCCGAGTCGCTGGTCGAGCGCTACCTGGCCGACACCGGCTCGTACCCGGCGTCGGTGGGGCTGTCGGTCTGGGGCACCTCGGCCATGCGGACGTCGGGGGACGACGTCGCCGAGGTGCTCGCGCTGCTCGGCGTCCGGCCGGTGTGGGACGACGCCTCCCGGCGGGTGACCGGCCTGGAGCCGGTTCCCCTCGAGGAACTCGGCCGGCCGCGGATCGACGTCACGGTGCGGATCAGCGGCTTCTTCCGGGACGCCTTCCCGCACGTGGTGACCATGCTCGACGACGCCGTGACGCTGGTCGCCGGCCTCGACGAGCCGGCCGGGCAGAACTTCGTCCGCGCCCACGTCGAGGCCGACGTCGCCGGGCACGGTGACCGGCGGCGGGCCACGACCCGGGTGTTCGGCTCCAAGCCGGGTGCCTACGGGGCCGGGCTGCTGTCGCTGATCGACTCGCGGAACTGGCGGGGGGACGCCGACCTCGCCGAGGTCTACGCGGTCTGGGGCGGCTACGCCTACGGCCGTGGGCTGGACGGCGTGCAGGCCCGGCCGGACATGGAGGCGGCCTACCGGCGGATCGCGGTGGCCGCCAAGAACGTCGACACCCGCGAGCACGACATCGCCGACTCCGACGACTACTTCCAGTACCACGGCGGGATGGTCGCCACGGTGCGCGCGCTGACCGGCTCCTCGCCGCGGGCCTACATCGGCGACTCCACCCGGCCGGAGCAGGTGCGCACCCGGTCGCTGACCGAGGAGACCGCCCGGGTGTTCCGGGCCCGGGTGGTCAACCCGAGGTGGCTGGCGGCGATGCGCCGGCACGGCTACAAGGGCGCGTTCGAACTCGCCGCGACCGTCGACTACCTGTTCGGCTACGACGCCACCACCGGCGTGGTCGCCGACTGGATGTACGAGAAGCTCACCGAGACCTACGTGCTCGACCCGGAGAACCGGGCGTTCATGGAGCAGTCCAACCCGTGGGCCCTGCACGGCATCGCCGAGCGGCTGCTGGAGGCGGTGGACCGGGGGATGTGGGAGTCGCCGGACCCTGCGCTGCTGGCCGAGCTCCAGCAGGCCTACCTCGACACCGAGGGCGACCTGGAGGGCGGCGAGACGCCGGCCCAGCAGGGGGCGCCTGCCTGAGCACGAGCGACTCCGCTCGGTGGCGGCACGCCGGGGGCGTCACTCTCGGTGGGTCCGGGGCCGCCCGGCTGGGCACCCAGGGGTCATGAGCATCCTCAACCGACTCCTGGGCACTGCTGAGTCCACCGCGCGCGGTGCTGCACGTGGCGCCGCCTCCGGCCGGGGCATGCGCCGTCCGGCCACCACCGGCCGGATGTCCACGGGCCGCATGTCCGCAGGCCGCGCCGCCGCGCCCCGCGGCATGGGCCGCAAGGGCATGGCCGCCCCGGCAGGCGGTGGCCTGGGCCGGCTGATCGGCTCGCTGACCGGCCGCCGCTGAGCGACGGCCCCCTGTCCCCGGGGGGCCTCAGGCGAGGGCGGCGGCGACCAGCAGGACGACGGTCGCCGCCACCTCGCCCATCGCACCCATCACGTCCCCGTTCACGCCGCCCAGCCGGGCGGTGGCGCGCGCCCGCAGCACCTCGGCGGCCAGCAGCCCGGCCAGCCCGGCGCCCAGCAGGACGGCGGCATCCACCCAGCCTCCGGCGAGCCGGCCGGCACCGGCGAGGAGCACCGCCGCGGCCAGGCAGAGCGCGGCGAACCACGTCCGCGACACCGTGCCGGCGACCGCGCGACCCAGTGACGAGCCCGCCGCCGTCGGCACTCCTGGCAGGCCGGTGCGGGCCATCGCCAGCCGGGCCACCACCGGTGCCGCCCAGACCGCGAGCCAGCCGGCGTCCTGACCGAGCAGTGCGGCCGCCACGGCGACCTGCAGCAGCACGGTCAGCAGCAGTGCGACCACGCCGAACGGGCCGACGTCGCCCTGCCGCATGACCTCCAGCGCCCGCTCGCGCCCGCGCAGCGGACCCAGCCCGTCCGCGGTGTCGGCCAGGCCGTCCAGGTGCAGCCCGCGGGTGAGGAACGCCAGCACCGCCACGCCCAGCACCGCGCCGGGCAGCGGGCCGACCAGCCGGCTGCCGGCGACGGCCACCCCCGCGGCCAGCCCGCCGAGCACCAGGCCGACCAGCGGGGCCCAGGGCAGCACCCCGCGCGCCGAGGCCGCGGCTCGCGCCGGCACGCGCAGCACCGTCAGCAGCGCCGCGGACTCCAGGGGCCCGGTCCACCTCATCGCCGTGCCGCGCTCACCGCAGCCGCTGCGGCAGCCCGGCGACGACGAACCAGACCTCGTCGGCGGTGCCGGCCAGGCGCTGGTTGACCGCGCCGAGGGTGTCGCGGAACAGCCGCCCGGCGCGGGTCTCGGGCACCACGCCGAGGCCCACCTCGTCGCTGACCGCGACCACCGACGCCGGCGTCATCGTCCACGCCTCGACCAGCGCGTCGCAGCGCCGGGCCAGCCGGTCGGCCGAGCCGGGCTCCTCGGTCCACACCCCGGTCTCGTCCATGAGCGCGGCGACCCAGGTGGTGACGCTGTCGACCAGCACCGTCCCGGACCGCAGCAGCGCGCTGGGCGCGGTGGTCTCGACCGTCGTCCAGCCGGCCGGGCGGCGGGCGCGGTGCGCGGCGATGCGCGCGGCCCACTCCGCGTCGTCGGCCACGGGTGCCGACGTGGCCAGGTACACCACGTCGGACCGGCCGGCGAGCAGGGACTCCGCGTGCGCCGACTTGCCCGACCGGGAGCCCCCGAGCACCAGGACCCGGCTCACGCCCGCACCCCGCCGGGCGCCAGCTCCAACCGGGTGACCGTGCCGTTGTGCGGGGTCACTGCCGGCATCGCCTCCGGTCCGAGCCCGGCCGCCACCGCCTGCGCCGCCCGGATGGTGTCGCCGTGCGTGACCAGGGCGACGACCGGCGCCGGGGGAGCGGCCCGCAGCGACGCGAGGTAGCCCCCGACGCGCGCGTGCAGCTCGGCCAGGCTCTCGCCGCCGTCGGCCTTCCAGTGCACGTCGGTCCAGTCGACGACGTCCCACAGGTCGCGGGACCGGCGGCCCTCCAGCACGCCGTACCCCTGCTCGCGCAGCGCGGGTGCGGTGGTGAACGGCAGGCCGGTGGCCGCGGCGCAGTGCTCGGCGGTCTGCACCGCCCGCAGCAGGTCGCTGGTGACCAGCGCTCCCGGTCGCAGCGCCGCCAGCTCGGCGGCGGCCGCGGCGGCCTGGGCGTGACCCTGCTCGGTGAGCGGCACGCCGGCGGTCTGGCCCTGCAGCAGGCCGGCGGCGTTCCACTCGCTCTGCCCGTGCCGGACGAGGAGGAGGGTGAGCGGGCCGGCCATGGTGCACGCGAGCGTAGGCGAGCGCCGTCGGGCTGCCTCCGGGGCGGGCGGTGGGCACCCCCGGCCGGGCTCGTACCGTCGGGGACGTGACCATCCCCGTCCGCCCCGGCGCCGCCCGGCCGGCCGCCCGGCCCGGCACCCCCGATCCGCTGCTCCCGCTGCTCGACCTGCCCGGTGTGCGCGAGGCCGCCGAGGGCGCCCGCGGCCGCATCGACCGGCTGCTGTCCCACCGGCTCATGCGCAACCGGTCCGCCGAGGTCAGCACCGAGTCGGCGCTGCGCGGGGCGCGGGCGTCGGCGGCGCTGGAGGGGGCCGACGTGCCGCTGGCCGAGCTGCGGGCCGGCGCGGCGCAGGACCCGGTCGTGCAGGGGGCGCTGCGGGTCTCCGCGGCGCTGGGCTCGATGGTCGACACCTGGTCGCGCGCGCCCGGGCAGGTGCTGGCCCGGCTGCACGTGCTCGCCGCCGCCGATCTCGCCGAGCGGGGCGACCTCGGCCGTCCCGGCCCGCACGCCGGGCCCCGGCTGTCGGGGATGTTCTCGCTGGTCACCGGCACCACCACGGTGCCCGCGGTGCTCGTCGCGGGGCTGGTGCACGGCGAGCTGGCCGCCCTGGCTCCCTTCGGCAGCGCCGACGGCGTGGTGGCCCGCGCCGCGGCCCGGCTCACCGCGATCACCCGCGGGCTGGACCCCAAGGCGGTGTCGGTGCCCGAGGTCGGCTTCGTGGAGCTCGGGGTGGACGCCTACCGCGAGGCGCTCGCCGGCTACGCGTCCGGCGACCCCGCGGGCGTGGCGGCCTGGCTGGTGCACTGCTGCCGGGCCACCGAGCACGGCGCCCTCGAGGGCCTGGCCATCTGCGAGGCACAGCTCCGCGGCTGACCACCCGGGCTGCGCCCCGCCCGGGGCGGGGGAACAGTGGAGGCCGTGGAACACCTGGACGTCGCCGGGCTCGGCCCGGTCAGCCGCATCGGCCTCGGCACCTGGCAGTTCGGCTCGCGGGAGTGGGGCTACGGCGACGCCTACGCCGAGCGGGAGGCCCGCGCGATCGTGGCGCGCGCCCGCGAGCTGGGGATCACGCTGTTCGACACCGCGGAGATCTACGGCTTCGGCCGCAGCGAGCGCATCCTCGGCGAGGCGCTGGGCGACGAGCGGGCCGACGTCGTCGTCGCCAGCAAGGTCTTCCCGATCGCGCCCTTCCCGCCGGTGGTCCGCAACCGGCTGGCCGCCAGCGCCGCGCGGCTCGGCCTGGAGCGGATCCCGCTCTACCAGGTGCACCAGCCCAACCCCGTCGTGCCCGACTCGGTGACCATGCCCGGACTGCGGGACCTGCTCGAGGAGGGCCGCATCGGCGCGGTCGGGGTCTCGAACTACTCGCTGGACCGCTGGCAGGCCGCCGATGCGGCACTCGGCCGCCCGGTGGTCAGCAACCAGGTGCAGTTCTCCCTCGCGCGGCCGGCTCCGCTGGACGACCTCGTGCCCTTCGCCGAGCGGGAGGACCGGCTGGTCATCGCCTACAGCCCGCTGGCGCAGGGGCTGCTGGGCGGCCGCTACTCGCGGGCGAACCGGCCCAGCGGCGTGCGCGCGGCCAACCCGCTGTTCGGCACCGAGAACCTGCGCCGCGCCGAGCCGCTGCTCGCCGTCCTCCGGGAGGTGGCCGACGCGCACGACGTGCGCCCGGCCACGGTGGCTCTGGCCTGGCTGGTCTCGCTGCCCCGGGTGGTGGTCATCCCCGGCGCGTCGAGCGTCGAGCAGCTGGAGGCCAACGCCGCCGCGGCCGACGTCCGGCTGCGGGAGGACGAGCAGCGTGCGCTGACCGCGGCGGCGCGGGCGTTCCGCCCGGTCTCGGCGGCGCGCACCCTCGTCGACGGGGTGCGGGAGCGGCTGGGGGTCTGACCGCCCGGTCAGCGCGGCGCGAGCACGAAGCCGGCGACCGCGACGGCGACCAGCGCGGCCAGGGTGGCCGTCGCCGACACCAGCCACGCGCCGCTGACGGCCGCGACCGCCAGCCCGCCGATCAGCACCAGCCACGGTCCGGACATCGAGACGACCAGGCCCAGCCGGCGGCGCACCGAGGGGCGTCGCGCCGGGCCGGTCCGCGCCGTCTGCCCGAACAGGACCGCGCCGGTGCAGGCGCCCAGCACCGCCAGCCAGGCGAGGGCGAGGGTCAGCACGACCCGCAGGATCGCGCAGCGACCGGCCCCGTGCCCGGTGACCCGCCGGAGGAGGGAACCGGAGCTCAGGCGCCCCGGCGGCGGCGCCGGCCGGCGGCCGGTGCGGAGGGCAGCGGCGCAGCGGCCGTCGTGGCGTCGCGCAGCGCCCGCCGGCGGGCGTACCAGGCCAGCCCGACCACCGCGGCGCCCACCCCCATGGCCGCGCCGGTGACCACCGGCGTGGAGGGGACGGAGAACCGGGCCCGCATCGACACCGGCCGGGAGAACTCCCGCACCGGCCAGCCGCGCTCGGTCGCCGCGCGCCGCAGCGCGCGGTCGGGGTTGACCGCGGTCGGGTGGCCGACGGCCGACAGCATCGGCAGGTCGGTGATCGAGTCGCTGTAGGCGTAGCAGTCGGCCAGGTCGTAGCCCCCGGCCGCGGCCACCTCCCGCATCGCGGCCGCCTTGTTCTCGCCGTAGGCGTAGAACGCGATCTCGCCGGTGTAGCGGCCGTCCTCGACCACCATGCGGGTGGCGACCACCCGGTCGGCGCCGAGCATCTCGCCGATCGGCTCGACCATCTCGGCGCCGCTGCTGGAGACGATGACGATCTCGCGCCCCGCGGCCTTGTGCTCCTCGATGAGGTCGGCGGCCTCGGCGTACACCAGCGGGTCGACGATCTCGTGCAGCGTCTCGCGGACGATCTCGTGCACGGTCGCGACGTCCCAGCCGGTCACCATCCCGGTGATCTGGGAGCGCATCCGCTCCATCTGGTCGGCGTCGGCGCCGGCCAGCGAGAAGACGAACTGCGCGTACGCGCCCTTGAGCACGGCGCGGCGGTTGATCAGCCCGCCCGCGAAGAAGGGGCGGCCGAAGGCCAGGGTGCTGGACTTGGCGATGACCGTCTTGTCCAGGTCGAAGAACGCCGCGGCGCGGGTCACGGTTCACGACTGTAAGCCGACCCGGCGGGTGTGACAGGTCACCCTCGCCGTCCACACCCGTTCGAGTCATCCACAGATCTCCCGTGCGTCTCGCCCGTCCCGGCGGCCTCCCGATGGGGTGGACGCGTGCCCGTGTCCCGCGCCCCGTCCGCCCGTCCCCTGGTGGTCAGCACCGACGAGGACCTCCTCGACGACGTGCTCCGCCTGCTCGCCGCGGCCGGTGCCGAGGCGGAGGTCGCCACCGGCGGCCCCGCCCTGCGCCGCGCGCACCGCGAGGCGCCCCTGGTGCTGCTCGGAGCCGACGTGCTCGGTGCCGCGCCGGTGCGCGACCTGCCCCGCCGGCCCGGGGTGGTCGTGGTCGCCGCCGCCGAGCTGCCGGGGCCGGCGTGGGCGGCGGCGGTGGAGCTGGGCGCCGAGCGGGTCGCGGTGCTGCCGGCCGACGAGGGATGGCTGCTGGCCCGGGCGGGGGACGCGCTGCGCTCCCCGGTCGAGCGCGGACGGCTGGTCGCGGTCGGCGGCAGCTGCGGGGGCGCCGGCGCGAGCACGCTCGCCGTGGCGCTGGCGCTCACGGCCGCTCCGGACGCCGACGGCGTGCTGCTGGTCGACACCGACGGCTGGGGTGGCGGGCTGGACCTCCTGCTCGGCGGGGAGGGCACCGACGGCCTGCGCTGGCCGGAGCTGAGCGGGCTGCGCGGCCGGGTCGGCGGTGAGGCGCTGATGGCCTGCCTGCCCGAGGTGGCCGGGGTCTCCGTGCTCGCCGCCTCCCGGTCGTCGCCGGCGCCGCCTCCGGTGGAGGCCGTCGTGGCGGTGGTCGAGGCCGCCCGGGCCGGCGGGCGGCCGGTGGTCGTCGACCTGCCGCGGTCGGCGCCCCGGGAGGTCACCGAGGCGGTGCTGGCCGAGGCCGAGCTGGCGGTCCTGCTCGTGCCCGCCCGGCTGCGCTCGGCGGTCGCCGCCCGGCTCCTGGTCGACGGCGTCCCCGACGATCCGCCCGCTCCGTGGGCGGCCGCGCGGCTGGTCGTGCGGCGCGGGCCCGGCGGGCTGACCGCTGCCGAGGTGGCCGACGTCGTCGGCCGGCCGGTACTGGCCGAACTGGCCCCCGACCGGTCGGCGCCGCTGCGCAGCGAGCGGGGCGAGCCCCCGCTGGTCTCCGCTCGGTCGCCGCTGGGCTCGGTCGCCCGGCGGCTGCTGGCCGCGGCGACGCCGGCGGAGGTGCCGGCATGAGCGCCGTTCCGCTGGTCGAGCGGGTCCGCGCCCGGCTGGCCGCCGAGCCCGGTCCGCCCACCCGGGCGGCGGTCGCCGCCCTGGTCCGGGAGGAGGCCGGCGGCCTGCTCGGTGACGACGACGTCCTCTCCGCCGTGCGGACGGCGGTCGACGAGCTGGCCGGCGCCGGTCCGCTGGAACCGCTGCTGCGCGAGCCCGGCGTCAGCGACGTGCTGGTCAACGGCCCGGACGAGGTGTGGGTCGACCGCGGCCGGGGGCTGGAGCGGGCCGCGGTCGCGTTCGCCGACGAGGAGGCGGTGCGCCGGCTGGCGGTCCGGCTGGCCGCGGCGGCGGGCCGGCGGCTCGACGACGCCGCTCCCTGGGTCGATGCCGGGCTGCCCGACGGCACCCGGCTGCACGCGGTGCTGCCGCCGGTCTCGGCACGGGGCACCTGCCTGTCGCTGCGCGTGCTGCGCCGCTGCTCCCTCGACCTGGCCGGGCTGGCCGCCCGCGGCACCGTGACCGCGGAATCGGCCGAGCTGCTCACCCGCCTGGTCGCCCGGCGGCTGGCCTTCCTGGTCACCGGCGGCACCGGATCGGGCAAGACCACGCTGCTGTCGGCCCTGCTCGGGCTCGTGCCGCCGGGCGAGCGGCTGGTGCTCTGCGAGGACGCACCGGAGCTGACCCCCGCCCATCCGCACGTGGTCGGCCTGGTCACCCGGCCGGCGAACGTGGAGGGCGTCGGAGCCGTGGGCTTGCGCGACCTGGTCCGCCAGGCGCTGCGGATGCGGCCGGACCGGCTGGTGGTCGGAGAGGTGCGCGGCGCGGAGGTCACCGACCTGCTCGCCGCGCTCAACACCGGGCACGACGGCGGCTGCGGCACCCTGCACGCCAACCGGCCGGCGGAGGTGCCGGCGCGGCTGGAGGCCCTCGGGGTCGCCGCCGGGCTGGACCGGCCGGCCGTGCACAGCCAGGCGGCCGCCGCGCTGGCCGTCGTCGTCCACCTGCGGCGGACGCCGTCGGGCCGCCGGGTGGAGGAGATCGGCGTCGTCCGCCGCGCGGGGGAGACCGTCGTCGTCGAGCCCGGCTGGCGGGGGGACGGCGGTCCCTGCCCGGGGCGCGGGCGGCTGGCCGAGCTGCTGGATCCCGGTCCGTGACCGCCGGGGTCCTCGCCGCCCTCGCCGCCGCGCTGCTGGTGTGGCCCGACCGCCGCCGGCGACGGGCCGCGGACCTGCGGCCCCTCCCGCCGCTGCGCCTGCCGGCCGTGCCGGGCGCGGCGCTGCCCGCGGTCGCGGGTGCCGCCGCCGCGGTCGCCGGGGTGCTGGCCGGGCCACCGCTGGTCGCCGCGCTGGCCGCGGTCGGCGGGTTCGCCGCGGGCCGCGCCTGGCACCGCCGTCGTCGCGAGCGCGACGCCGAACGCGGCCTCGACGCCCTGGCCGAGGCGCTGGGTGCGCTCGCCGCGGAGCTCCGCAGCGGCCGGCCGCTGGAGGCGGCGACGACCGCGGCGGCCGGCGCGTGCCCGGATCCGCACACCGGTCGCCTGCTCGCCCGTGCGGTGCGCGCTCCGGCGGGTGCTCCATCGGAGGGGCGCAGTGAGCAGGACCGGGCGCTGGCCAGGGTCGCGGCGGGAGTGCTGCTCAGCGCCCGCACCGGTTGCTCCCTGGCCGCGGTGCTCGGCGCCGTGGAGGACGACCTGCGCGCCCGCCGGCGGCACCGCGAGGAGCTCCGTGTGGCGACGGCCGGGCCACGGGCCAGCGCCCTGCTGCTCGCCGGCCTGCCGCTCCTGGCGCTGGCGATGGGCGGCGGCGTGGGCGCCGATCCCTGGGGTGTGCTGACCGGTACGGCCACCGGGCAGGTGCTGCTCCTGCTCGGTGTCGCGCTCGAGGCGGCCGGCCTGGCCTGGACGGCGCGGTTGCTGCGCCGCGCGGTGCGGTGAGCACCCACCAGGCTGCGGCGCTGCTGCTGTCCGCGGCCATGCTGGCCTGGCCCGGGAGCTCCGCGCGGGTGCGGGCGCGGGTGGCGCGGCTGCGGATCGCACCGCCGGCCGGCGCCGGGACGCCGTCCGGGCCGCCGCCGCCGGTCCGCCGCTGGGCGCTCGCCGGGGCCGCCGGTGCCGCGATCGCGCTGCTGCTCGGTGGCGTCGCCGGCCTGCTCGTCGGGGCGGGTGCGGTGGGAGCGCTGGAACGCCTGCTGCGCCGGGCCGGCGACCGCGGTTCCCGCCGGGCGCCCGGGGGCGACGACGACCTGCCGGTCGCCTGCGACCTGCTGGCCGTCTGCCTCGCCGCCGGCGTGCCCGTGCCGGGGAGCCTGGGCGCGGTCGCCGGCGCCCTGCCCGGCCCCCTCGGCGCGCATCTGGGCACGGTGGCCGGCCTGTACCGGCTGGGCGCGGCCCCGCGGCGGGCGTGGGCCGGCCTGCCCGACGAGCTCGGCGTGCTGGGCCGGGCGTTCGTGCGGGCGGGGGAGTCGGGTGCCGCCGCGGTGCCCACCCTCCGGGCGCTGGCGGCCGACCTGCGGACGGCGCAGCGGGCCCGCACGGAGGCCGACGTCCGCCGTGCCGGTGTCTGGGTGCTGGCTCCGCTGGGCGCCTGCTTCCTGCCGGCCTTCCTCTGCCTCGGGGTCGCCCCGCTCGTCCTGGGCATCGCCGGCGACGTCTTCGGATGAGCCGTCCACAGCCGGAGCCGGTCTCCACAGATGCCCGGCGGCCGTGGAGCCGCCCGCCGTCCGCGGACAGGGTCGGGAGCGACGGCCCGGTCCGCGGGCCCGGAACGAGGAGGCCCCATGAGCACCAGCGACGTCCCCGAGGCCGTGCCGCCGCTCGTCGAGGAGGAGCAGCGCCCGCCGCGCCCCGGGCTGCTGGCCCGCCGGCTGACCCGGCTGCGGCAGGAGCCGGAGGCGGGGATGAGCACGGCCGAGTACGCGGTCGGCACCGTGGCGGCCTGCGCCTTCGCCGCCGTCCTCTACAAGGTGGTGACCGGCGGCTCGATCGTCACGGCGCTCACCGACCTGGTCGACTCCGCCCTCGCGACGCTCTCCTGACCATACGCAGGCAGGTCCGCGACCGGGAGGCCGGCATGGTCACCGCCGAGACGGCGGTGGTGCTGCCGGTCCTGCTCCTGGTGCTCGCCGGGGCGGTCGCCGCGGTCGTCGTCGTCGGCGGGCACCTGCGCTGCGTCGACGCGGCCCGGGAGGGGGCGCGTGCCGCCGCCCGCGGCGAGCCGGTGGCCGTGGTCCGGGCGCTCGTCGCCGCGGCCGCGCCCGACGGCGCGCGCACGACCGTCGCCGTCTCCGACGACGAGGTGCGGGTGACCGTCGAGGCGGAGATCGCCCCGCTCGGCCCGCTCCCGCTGCGCACGGCGGTGGCCGCCACGGCGGTGGCCCAGCGCGAGCCCGGGCAGCCCGGTCCGGCGGCGGTCCCGTGAGGCCCGGCGGGCAGGCCGGGGATCCCTCGGACCGGGGCTCGGCCACCGTCTGGGTCGTCGCGCTGGCCGGGGTCCTGGCGGCGATCGGGGTGGCCGCGGTGCTGGTCGGCGCGGCGGTCGTCGCCCGGCACCGGGCCGCCGCGGCGGCCGACCTCGCTGCCCTGGCCGGTGCGGTGCGTGCGGTGGCCGGCGATCCGGGTGCCTGCCGGCGCGCCGCGGAGGTGGCCGCCGCCAACGGCGCCGAGCTGCGCACCTGCTCCGTCGGCGCCGACGCCGTCGTGGACGTCGAGGTCACCGTGCCGGTGCGGCTCGGCCCGCTGGGCACGCGCCAGGCCACCGGCCGGGCACGGGCCGGCCCGGTCGCCCCCGTCGAGGCGCCGGTGGCCGCCGGTCAGAAAACGAGGTCGTCCTCGTCCACCGCGGGGGCCTCGGGCGCGGTCTCTGGCACGGACCCGGGCGCGGGCGCGGGCGAGGGCGCGGGCTCGGCCACCGGCGCGGGAGCCGCGACGGCCCGCGGAGCCGGCCGTTCGTCGGCCTCGAGGGAGTCGTCCGCGGCACCACCGGGGTCGTCCCCGCTGCCGTCGTCCTCGGCGGCGGCCAGCTCGTCCAGCACGATGTCGAGCACCCGCACCGCGCCGGTCTTGTCGAGCGGGTCGTTGCCGTTTCCGCACTTGGGCGACTGCACGCACGAGGGGCATCCGTGCTCGCACTCGCAGCTGGCCACGGTGGCCCGGGTCGCCTGCAGCCACCGCCGCAGCGCCGCGTACCCGCGCTCGCTGAAGCCGGCGCCGCCGGGGTGGCCGTCGTAGACGAAGATCGTCGCCGCCCCGGTGTCGGGGTGGAGGGCGGTCGAGAGCCCGCCGAGGTCCCAGCGGTCGCAGGTGGCCAGCAGCGGCAGGATGCCGATCGCCGCGTGCTCGGCGGCGTGCAGCGAGCCGGGGAGCGCCACCTCGTCGACCTCCGCGCGGGCCACGGCCCGGTCGTCGAGGGTGACCCACACGGCACGGGTGCGCAGCTGGCGCGGGGGCAGGTCGAGCGGGAACTCCGCGAGCACCTCGCCGGTGCCGGCCCGCCGGCGCTGGTAGGCGACGACCTGGTTGACCACGTCCACCACCCCGGTGTGCGCGGTCACCGTGCCCAGCCGCCGGGTGCGGTCGATCGAGACGATCGACAGGTCGGTGACGTCGCGGGCCACGGTCGTCCACTCGGGGCTCTCCGGGTGCACGACGGCGCAGGCGTCCTCGACGTCGAACTCGTCGACGACGAAGGTCTCCCCGCGGTGCACGTACAGCGCGCCGGTGTGCACCGTCGCGTGCGCGGCGCCGCCGTCCACCGTGCCGAGCAGCCGGCCGGTCGCCCCCTCGATGATCGAGACCGGCTCGCCGCCGCTGCCGCGGATGTCGACGTCGGGCCGCCCGCGGCCGGCCCAGTACCAGCCGGTCGGCCGCTTGCGGATCAGTCCCTCCTCGACGAGCTCGGCCAGCCGGGCCTCGGCGGCCTCCCCGCCGAAGTCGGGGAGGTCCTCCGGCCGCAGCGGCAGCTCGGCGGCGGCGCAGCACAGCTGCGGCCCGAGCACGTAGGGGTTGGTCGGATCGGTGACCGTCGCCTCCACCGGGCGGCCGAACACCGCCCGCGGGTGGTGGGCCAGGTAGTGGTCCAGCGGGTCGTCGCGGGCGACGAACACGACCAGCGACTCCCGCTGGGCCCGCCCGGCGCGCCCGGCCTGCTGCCACAGCGAGGCGAGCGTGCCCGGGTACCCGGCGAGCACGACGGCGTCCAGCCCGGCGATGTCGATGCCCAGCTCGAGGGCGTTGGTGGTGGCCACGCCGAGCAGGTCACCGGCCGACAGCGCCCGCTCCAGCTCCCGCCGCTCCTCGGGCAGGTAGCCGCCGCGGTAGGAGTCGACGCGGCGCACCAGGTCCTCCCGGCCGCGGTCGGCCAGCAGCCGGCGGGCCTGCTCGGCCACGGACTCGGCGCTGCGCCGCGAGCGCACGAACGCCAGCGTCCGCGCGCCCCGCTCGACGAGGTCGGCCAGCAGGGTGGCGGCGTCGCCGGCGGCCGAGCGGCGCAGCGGGGCGCCGTGCTCCCCGGTGCGCTCGGTCAGCGGCGGCTCCCACAGGGCGAAGGTCGCCCCCGGGCGGGGCGAGCCGTCCTCGGTGACCGCGACCACCGGCGCGCCGACCAGCCGGCCGGCGGCCGCTCCGGGCTCGGCCACGGTCGCCGAGGCCAGCACGAACACCGGCTCGGCGCCGTAGCGGCGGCAGATCCGGCGCAGCCGGCGCAGCACGTGCCCGACGTGCGAGCCGAACACCCCGCGGTAGGCGTGGCACTCGTCGACGACCACGTAGGCCAGCCGCCGCAGCGTGGACGACCAGCGCTGGTGGGCCGGCAGGATCCCGCGGTGCAGCATGTCGGGGTTGGTGACGATCCACCGCGAGTGCCGGCGGACCCAGTCCCGCTCCTCGGCCGGGGTGTCGCCGTCGTAGGCGGCCGGGCGCACCGACGGATCGGCCAGCGCGGCGACCGACGCCAGCTGGTCGCGCGCCAGCGCCTTGGTCGGAGCCAGGTAGAGCACGCAGGCACGGGGGTCCTCGGCCAGCCGGCTCAGGGCCGGCAGCTGGTAGGCCAGCGACTTGCCCGACGCCGTCCCGGTGGCCACCACCACCGACGTCCCGTCGTGGGCGAGCTGGGCGGCCTCCACCTGGTGGCGGTAGGGGGTGCGCACCCCGTTCCCCTCCAGCCGGGCGCGCAGCGCGGGGTCGACCCACGCCGGCCAGGGCTGCGTGCGCCCCTCCCGCACCGGCTCACGGTGCACGTGGGTGACCGGCTGCTCCTCCACCGGGGTGCCGGCCAGGAGCGCGGCCAGCAGCTGCGTGCCGGGCGGCGGCTCGGCCGTGCGGGCGCCGGGGGACAGGACACCGCCCTCTGGACCGTGATCCGCGCCGGGAGGGGGAGCCGACCGGACCGGGTGGAGCGTGGTCACCTCCCCACTGTCACACCTGCCGGCAACCGCCGTCGGCGCCGTCCGGCGGAAAGCGGTGCTGCCGCAGGGCTACCGCTACCGGGTGTGATCTCGCTTACACTCACGCGGCGTCCCCGCAGACGGGCCACCGCCGGCTCGGACGAGACCTCCGCCGCCCGGGGCGCGAGCGTGTCCCGGCAGCAGCCGACCGCTTGGAGGAACCACATGCCGGACAGCGCGCTCAGCGGCGGGGACATCGCCCTCGTGACGATCGTCCTCGCCATCTCCCTCGCCGCCCTCGCCTTCGCCGCCTTCCTGGTGCGTGCGGTCATGGCCGCGGACCAGGGGACGACGACGATGCGTGACATCGCACGGGCGATCCAGGAGGGCGCCGGGGCCTACCTGAGGCGCCAGTTCAAGACTCTCGGTGTCTTCGCCGTGATCGTCTTCCTCCTGCTGCTCGTGCTCCCGGTGCACGACGGCGGCTGGGGCACGCGGATCGGCCGCGCCCTGTTCTTCCTGGTCGGCGCGCTGTTCTCCGCCATGGTCGGGTTCATCGGGATGACGCTGGCCACCCGCGGCAACGTGCGGGTCGCCGCGGCGGCGCGGGCCGGCGGCTACCGGCCGGCCTTCCGCATCGCGTACCGCACCGGAGGCGTCTGCGGGATGATCACCGTCGGGCTCGGCCTCTTCGGCGCCTCGCTGGCCCTGCTGCTGTTCGGCGAGACGGCGCCGGTGGTGCTCGAGGGCTTCGGCTTCGGCGGCGCGCTGCTGGCCATGTTCATGCGCGTCGGCGGCGGGATCTTCACCAAGGCCGCCGACGTCGGCGCCGACCTGGTCGGCAAGGTCGAGGCCGGCATCCCCGAGGACGACCCCCGCAACGCGGCGACCATCGCCGACAACGTGGGCGACAACGTCGGTGACTGCGCCGGGATGGCCGCCGACCTCTTCGAGTCCTACGCGGTGACCCTGGTCGCCGCGCTGATCCTGGGCCAGGTCGTCTTCGGCCCGGTCGGCATGGTCTTCCCGCTGGTGGTCGCCGCCATCGGGATCATCGCCTCGGTCGTCGGCATCCTCGCCAGCAACCCGGGCAAGACCGACGCCAGCGGGCTGGCGCCCATCAACCGCGGCTTCTTCACCTCGGCCGTCGTCTCCCTGGTGCTCGTGGCAGTCGCGTCGTTCACCGTGCTGCCCACCGTCGCCGACCTCGAGGACACCGTCGTCAGCCCGCAGGTGCTCGGGTTCCTCGCCGTCCTGATCGGCATCGTCCTGGCCGCGGCGATCCAGATGCTCACCGGCTACTTCACCGAGACCTCCCGCAAGCCGGTCAAGGACGTCGGCCGCAGTTCCCTCACCGGCCCGGCCACGGTCATCCTCTCCGGCATCTCGCTCGGGCTGGAGAGCGCGGTGTACGCGGCGCTGCTGATCGGCGGCGCGGTGTACGCCGCCTTCCTCATCGGCGGCGGCGCGGCGCTCTACGCCGTCGCCCTGGCCGGCTGCGGCCTGCTCACCACGGCCGGCGTCATCGTCTCGATGGACACCTTCGGGCCGGTCAGCGACAACGCCCAGGGCATCGCCGAGATGTCCGGTGACATCGACGACGAGGGCGCCCGCGTGCTCACCGACCTCGACGCCGTCGGCAACACCACCAAGGCGATCACCAAGGGCATCGCGATCGCCACCGCCGTCCTCGCCGCCACCGCGCTGTTCGGCTCCTACAACGAGCAGGTGCGCGCGGCCCTCGACGGGGTCGACCTCGGCGCCGCGTTCAGCCTGGTCAACCCGAACAACGTGGTGGGGGCGGTGCTGGGGGCCGCCGTCGTCTTCCTCTTCTCCGGGCTGGCGATCAGCGCCGTGTCCCGGGCGGCCGGCCGGGTGGTCTTCGAGGTGCGGGAGCAGTTCCGCACGCACCCCGGGATCATGGACTTCAGCGAGCGGCCCGACTACAGCCGCGTGGTCGACATCTGCACCAAGGACTCGCTGCGCGAACTGGCCACGCCCGGCCTGCTCGCCGTCCTCGCCCCGGTCGCGGTCGGCTTCGGCCTGGGCTTCGGCCCCCTGGCCGCCTATCTCGTCGGCGCGATCGCGGCCGGCACGCTGATGGCGGTGTTCCTCGCCAACTCCGGCGGCGCGTGGGACAACGCCAAGAAGATGGTGGAGGACGGCGCGTACGGCGGGAAGGGCAGCGAGGCGCACGCGGCGACGGTCATCGGCGACACCGTCGGCGACCCGTTCAAGGACACCGCCGGCCCGGCCATCAACCCGCTGATCAAGGTGATGAACCTGGTCGCGCTGCTCATCGCCCCCGCGGTGGTGGGCATGTCGGTGGGCGAGGACCAGAACACCGGCCTGCGCGTGCTCATCGCGCTGGCCGCCGTGCTGGTCATCGTCGCGGCGGTGGTCGTCTCCAAGCGCCGGTCGGTCGTCGTCGGCGGCGACGCCAGCGGCCAGCCGGCGCAGAAGCTGACGGCGTCCGCTCCCTGATCCCACGGGCGGGATCCTCCGGCGGTCCAGGGGCCGCCGGGGGTTCGGCCGGGCGGTTGTGGACGCAGCCCTCCGGTGTGGACGGCCCGGCGCGTCCCGGGGTGGCGGCGGCCTAGCGTCCGGCCGCCGCCGGCCCGGACGGGGACCGGCGCCGTCCGCCCGGAGGTCCCGCACGTGTCCGACACGCTCACCATCTCGCCCGGTCTGGTCGCGGCACTGGCCGATTCGCTGGCCGGCCTGGCCGCCGACCTCGCCCACGACTCCGACGTCTGCCGCACGGCCGGTGTGTTCTGCCGCGGTGCCCTGGACGGCGTCGCCGGCGAGCGCACCGCGGACCTCGGGGCGGCGTGGGCCGGGCTGGTCGAGGCCACGGCGGAGGGAGCCGCCGCGGTCGCCCGGACGCTCGGTGCCGCGGCGGCCTCGTACGTGGCCGCCGACACCGCGCTCGCCGCGGTGGTGCGCGTCGGGAGCCCCCGGTGACCGGCGTGGGGCTCCGGGAGGTCGCGGCCTGGGACGTGTCCCTCCTGGCCACGGGCGTCGCCCACCTGGTGGCAGTGGCCGACCGGCTGCCCTCCTGGCGCACCGGCGTCGAGACCGTCGGTGCGGCCGTGGGGGACCCCCTGGTCTGGTCCGGCAGCGCGGCCACCGTGGCCCGCACCGCCCTGGCGGGGGTGGCCGAGGTCGCGATCCGGGTGGCGGGGGCGCTCGCGGAGTCCGCCGCGGCCGCCCGGCGCATGGTCGCCGAGGCCGGCGCCGCCCACGAGCTGGCGGGCGAGGCGCTGGCGGTGGCGTCGACCGTGCCGGTCGACCTCGACGACGCCGGCCGCGCCGGCCCCCTCGCGCCGGCCGGTGCCGGTCCGGTCGGCCGGCTGGGCGCGGCGGTCGAGGCGGCGCCGACCGTCGAGCGCGCCCAGGCGCTGGCCGCCGAGGCGCTGGCGGCGGCGGCCCGCGCGGTCGCGGCGGGGGTCGAGGCCGGCGAGGCGCTCCGGGCCGTCGGTGTGGTCGACGGCCGCGCGCCGGCCGACTTCCCGGCACTCGCCGGGCTGACCGGGTGGGGGGTGCCCCCACCGGCACCGCCGGTGCCGCCGGGCCTGACCCCGGAGGCGGCCGCCCGGTGGTGGGCGGGGCTGTCCTCCGGCGAGCGGCTCGCCGTGGTCGCCGCGGACCCCGAGGGCGTCGGCGGGCTGGACGGCGTGCCGGCATGGGCCCGCGACCAGGCCAACCGCGCGCTCCTCGAGCGCGCCCTGGCCGACCCGACGGCACCCGGGCACCCGGTGGCCGTGGCGGCCGACGCCGAGCTGGCCGCCCGTGCGGCCGCCGGGGAGGAGGCGCAGCTGTACCTCTTCCAGCCGGAGGACGGGCTGGTCGCGGTGGCGCTCGGGGACGTCGACACCGCCGACGCGGTCGGCGTGCTGGTCCCCGGTGTCGGGAACGAGCCCGACACGGACCTCGACGACCTCGCCGACGACGCGGCCGCGGTGGCCGGCACCGCGGCGACCGCCGCCCCCGGCGCCGCCGTGGCCACCATCGCCTGGCTCGGCTACCGCACCCCCAGCCTGCGGGAGGCACTCGGCAACTCGGCTGCCGAGGTGGGCGGCCGGGCGCTCGACACGACGCTGCGCGGGGTGGCCGCCCTGCGCGCCGACGACCCGGCCCGGGTGACCGTGGTGGCGCACAGCTACGGCACCGTCGTGGCCGACCGCGCGGTCGACCGGCCCGGCGAGCTGCCCGCCGACGCGCTGGTGGTGCTGGGCAGCCCCGGCATGGACCACATCGCCCTCGACCTCGAGGCCCCCGAGGTCTTCGCGGCCGCCAGTCCGATCGACCCGGTGACCTGGACGGGGTGGCACGGACTGGACCCCACCGAGCCCGGCTTCCTCGCCACGGAGCTGCCCACCGAGCTGGGTCAGTGGCACGGCGAGTACTACGCCGCGGAGCACCCGACGGTCGCCGCGATCGGCGAGGTGGTGGCCGGGACGGGGCCCCGGTGAGCAGCGCGGGCGGCCGGGAACAGCCGGCCGCCGGCCGCGTTGGGACGGGGTGTCGGCACGCCCACTCCGGGTCACCACCGGGTGCCGCAGCGGCATCGTGGCCTACCGTGGCGGAGCCGAGGGTGGTGTCGCCGCGCCGACACCCCCGGTGCCGCGGTCGCGGCACCCGCAGGACAGCGCACCACCGACAGGAGCACCGTGCCCCCCACGAAGACCGCGAAGACCGGCAGCGAGACCGCCAGCGCACCCGCCGGCGGGACGAGCACGCCTGCCCGCCGCCGGACCGCCGCTGCGGGAGGCCGCCCGCTGGTCATCGTGGAGTCGCCGACCAAGGCCGGGAAGATCGCCGGCTATCTCGGCAGCGGGTACGTGGTCGAGGCCAGCGTCGGGCACATCCGCGACCTGCCGCGCAACGCCGCGGACGTCCCGGCCGAGCACAAGGGTGCGTCCTGGGCCCGGCTGGGCGTCGACGTCGACAACGCCTTCGAGCCGCTGTACGTGATCAGCCCCGACCGCAAGCAGCAGGTCAGCCGGCTCAAGCAGCTGGTCAAGGAGGCCAGCGAGGTCTACCTCGCCACCGATGAGGACCGCGAGGGCGAAGCCATCGCCTGGCACCTGGTCGACACGCTCAAGCCGCGGGTGCCGGTGCGCCGGATGGTCTTCCACGAGATCACCCCGGAGGCGATCGCCCGCGCCGTGGCCAACCCGCGCGAGCTCGACACCGCGCTGGTCGACGCCCAGGAGACCCGCCGCATCCTCGACCGCCTCTACGGCTACGAGGTCAGCCCCGTCCTCTGGAAGAAGGTCCTGCCGAAGCTGTCGGCCGGCCGCGTCCAGTCGGTGGCGACCCGGATCGTGGTCGAGCGCGAGCGCGAGCGGATGGCCTTCCACGCCGCCGACTACTGGTCGCTGGAGGGCACCTTCGCCGTCTCCGGGAAGACCGCCGGCGCCGACGAGGGCGAGCCCGCGACCCTGCGCGCCCGGCTGGTGAGCGTCGACGACAGCCGCGTCGCCACCGGCCGCGACTTCGACCCGGCCACCGGCCAGGTCACCGGCGACGTCGTCCACCTCGACGAGGCCGGCGCCCGCGGGCTGGCCGCCCGGCTCGAGGGCCGCCCGGTCACCGTCTCCCGGGTCGACGAGAAGCCCTACCGCCGCCGGCCGTACGCGCCGTTCACCACCTCCACGCTGCAGATGGAGGCCGGCCGCAAGCTGGGCTGGTCGTCGGCGCAGGTCATGCGGGTGGCCCAGCGGCTGTACGAGAACGGCCACATCACCTACATGCGGACCGACTCGACGAACCTGTCGAACGAGGCCATCAACGCCGCCCGCACCCAGGCCCGCGAGCTCTACGGCGACGCCTACGTGCCGGCCGAGCCGCGGCGGTACGCGAAGAAGGCCAAGGGCGCCCAGGAGGCGCACGAGGCGATCCGTCCCGCCGGCGACAGCTTCCGCACCCCGGGTCAGCTCGCCGGCCAGCTCGCCCGTGACGAGTTCCGCCTGTACGAGCTGATCTGGCAGCGCACCGTGGCCTCGCAGATGGCCGACGCCGTCGGGCAGACGGTGAGCATCCGGCTGGCCGGCCGCAGCGCCACCGACGAGCGGGTGGAGTTCACCGCCAGCGGCCGCACGATCACCTTCCCCGGCTTCCTGCGGGCCTACGTCGAGTCGCGCGACGAGGGCGCGGCCGGCTCGGGCGACGACGACCACGGCAGCGACGACGCCGAGCGCCGGCTGCCGCGGCTCGAGCGCGGTCAGCAGCTCGACACCCGGGAGCTCGAGGCCAAGGGCCACACCACCACGCCGCCGTCCCGCTACACCGAGCCCAGCCTGGTGGCCCGGCTCGAGGAGCTGGGCATCGGCCGGCCGTCGACCTACGCGTCGATCATGCAGACCATCCAGGACCGCGGGTACGTGTGGAAGAAGGGCGCCGCGCTGGTGCCCTCCTTCGTCGCCTTCGCGGTGGTCAACCTGCTGGAGCAGCACTTCGCCCAGCTGGTCGACTACGACTTCACCGCCTCCCTGGAGGAGGAGCTCGACGAGATCGCCAACGGTGCGCTGCACCGGGTCGACTGGCTGACCGAGTTCTACTTCGGCGGCGAGGGCCGGCACGCGGGCGCGATCGCCCAGGCGGGCGGTCTGAAGCAGGTCATCGGCCAGCGCCTGGAGGAGATCGACGCCCGCGGTGTCAACTCCATCCCGCTGCGGGCGACCGGGCCGAACGGCGAGCCGGTCGTGGTCCGGGTCGGCCGCTACGGGCCCTACCTGCAGGCCGGCGGCGAGGACGGGCCGCGGATCAGCATCCCCGAGGACCTCGCGCCCGACGAGCTGACCAGCGAGAAGGTCGCCGAGCTGCTCGCCGCGCCGTCCAGCGACCGCGAGCTGGGCACCGACCCGGAGTCCGGGCTGCCCGTGGTGGTCAAGGCCGGCCGCTACGGCCCCTACGTGACCACGGTTGTCCCCGAGGGCAGCAAGGCCGCGCCGCGCACGGCCAGCCTGTTCTCCTCGATGTCGCCGGAGACGGTCACCCTCGAGGACGCCCTCAAGCTGCTCACCCTCCCGCGCACGGTGGGCACCGCCCCCGACGGCGAGGAGATCCAGGCGCTCAACGGCCGCTACGGCCCCTACCTCAAGAAGGGCACCGACTCCCGGTCGCTGCCCAGCGAGGAGGCGCTGTTCACCACCACGCTGGACGAGGCGCTGGCGATCTTCGCCCAGCCCAAGCAGCGTGGCCGGCGGGCCGCGGCGGCGCCGCTCAAGGAGCTGGGCAACGACCCGGTCACCCAGGGCGCGGTGACCGTGCGGGAGGGCCGGTTCGGCCCGTACGTCACCGACGGCGAGACCAACGCCAGCCTGCGCAAGGGCGACGACGTCGAGTCGATCACCCTCGAGCGGGCGGCGGAGCTGCTGGCCGACCGGCGCAGCCGCCCGGCGGCCACGAAGAAGAAGGCCACCAAGAAGGCGACGGCGAAGAAGACGGCGGCCACCACGACGGCCGCGGCCAAGAAGACCACCGCCAAGAAGACCACCGCCACGAAGACCACCGCCACGAAGGCGACCAAGAAGGCGACCGCGAAGGCGGCGGCCGACGCCGTCCCGCTGGCGTGAGCCCGGGCGGGACCGAGTCGCTGGACCCGGCCACCTGGCAGGCGCGGCGGACGTCGTTCGGATCGGTCGCCGCCGACTACGCGGCGCTGCGCCCCGGCTATCCGGCCGACGTGGTCGCCTTCCTGCTGGGTCCGGGGCCGCGGCGGGCGCTCGACCTGGGCGCCGGCACCGGCCTGCTCACCGAGGTGCTGGTGGCTGCCGGCCACGAGGTGGTCGCCGTCGATCCGTCGGCGGAGATGCTGGCCCAGCTGCGGGCGCGACTGCCGCAGGTGCAGACCGCGGTCGGGAGCGCCGAGGCGGTTCCGCTGCCCGACGGCTCGGTCGACGCGGTGGTGGCCGGGCAGGCCGCGCACTGGTTCGCCCCGGAGCCGGCGGCCGCGGAGATGCGGCGCCTGCTGCGCCCGGGCGGCGTCGTCGGGCTGGTCTGGAACAGCCGCGACGAGCGGGTGCCGTGGGTCGGCGCGCTGGGGGAGCGGCTGGCCGCGGAGTCGCGGAACGCGGAGGCCGACCAGGGCGTCGTCGAGCTGATCGCCCGGGCACTCCCGGCGCGCGTCGAGATGTTCGAGTCCGGCCTCGTGCAGCGGCTGACGCCCGAGCAGGTGGTGGCCGGTATCGGCACCCGCAGCTACGTGGCCACGATGGACGCCGCCGGCCGCGCGGCCTTCCTCGGCGACCTGCGCGACCTGCTGGCCGGCCACCCCGACACCCGCGGCCGCTCGGTGCTCGAGCTGCCCTACCGGACGACGGCCTACCGGCTCACGCCCGCCTGATCGCCGCCGAGCGCCGGTCCGGCGATCGCGCGCAGCGCCGCGACGTGCGCGGTGAACGCCTCGCGGCCGCGGCGGGACAGCCGCAGCCACGTGCGCGGCCGCTTGCCCACGTAGCCCTTGCGCACCTCCACGTAGCCGGCCCGCTCCAGCGCGCTCACCGTCTTCGACAGCATCGAGTCGCTGACCTGCACGCCGTCGCGCACGAAGCCGAACTCGGCCTCCTCGGCGGCGGCCAGCGTCGCCATCACCGAGAACCGGACCGGGGCGTGGATGGTCTCGTCCAGGCCGTGCCGGGGATGGCCGTCCGCCGTGGTCACCGGGGCAGCTCGCGCCAGGCGCCGACGAGGCACGGCAGCGCGGCCAGCACGGCCAGCGGACCCCACCAGGCCCACTCGGCGGCGAGTTCCGGCCGGGTGCGCCCCACGGCGAGCCCGACGGCGAACACCGCCGCCCAGGCGCCCATGGTGAGGCCGAACCGCCGGCTGAAGCCCACCTGCGTGGAGCGGCGGCCCACCACCAGCGCCAGTGCCGCCCCGGCGACGGCCAGCGCGAACGGCAGGGCGGCGGCCACGACGCCGCGCTCGCTGCCGGCGACCGGCTGGGCCAGGAGGAAGCCCGCGCTGGCCAGGCCCAGCGTGAGCAGGAAACCGGAGGCCGCCCGGTCGGCCTCCCTCCGGACGCGGGCGCCGGCGGCATCGGCCTGCGCGAGCAGCGCGGCGGCGGACGTGGGCGTGGGAACGGTCATCGCGGGACCTCACCTCGGGAGTCGGTGACGACACCGTGGCAAGAACTTTCCTGTCAGTCAAGTAGTTGCCGCTCGGTGGCCGACCGCGAACACCCGGCGGAACGGCAGCACCGTCGTCCCGTCCGGGCGGGGCGGATAGGCCGCGCGCAGGGCGGCGGCGTACTCGGCGGTGAGGACGGCGGCGTCGTCGGGAGCCAGCCGGGCCAGCACCGGCCGCAGCACCGTGCTCCGCACCCAGCCCAGCACCGGATCGGGTCCGGACAGCCGGTGCAGGTAGGTCGTCTCCCAGACGTCGGCGCCGAGCCCGGCCGCGGTGAGGACGTCGAGGTAGCCCGCCGGCGGCAGCACCGGGTCCGCCGGGGGAGCGACGCCGGCCAGCCGGTCGGCCCACCGCGGCGAGCGGCACAGCTCGGCCAGCAGCCGGTGGGTCGGCGCCCCGGCGTTGCCCGGCACCTGCACGGCCAGCCAGCCGCCAGCGGCCAGCTGCCCGGCCCAGCGGGCCAGCAGTCGCTCGTGCCCGGGCACCCAGTGCAGCACCGCGTTGCTCACCAGGACGTCGACCGGCTCGGCCGGCCGCCAGTCCCGGACGTCGCCGGCGGTGAACGCCACCCGCCCCGGCACGGCGTGCGCGGCCGCGGCGGCCAGCATCTCGGGGGAGGAGTCCACGCCGGTGACCCGCGCGCCGGGCCAGCGCCGCGCCAGCGAGGCGGTCAGCCCGCCCTCGCCGCAGCCGAGGTCGACCACCAGGCGCGGTGCGGAGGCGCCCACGCGGGCGAGCAGGTCGGCGAACGGCCGCGCCCGCTCGTCGCCGAAGCGCAGGTAGCCGGCCGGGTCCCACGGGGCGTCGTCCACGGCCCGACGCTAGGCCCGGGATCGTCGGCCGGCCCCGGTACCGTGGGCGCGGCCGTCCGCCACCGTTCCAGGGAGCCCTCCGATCGACCCCGCCCGCGCGCGCCAGCCCGGTCCGTCCACCGGGCTGTTCGTCGCCTTCGAGGGCGGCGAGGGAGCGGGCAAGTCCACCCAGGTGCGCACCCTGGCCGGCTGGCTGGCGGAGGAGGGGCACGCCGTCCGGGTCACCTTCGAGCCCGGCGACAGCGGGCCGGGCGCGGCGATCCGCGCGATCGTGCTCGACCGGGCCACCGCCGGCCTGGTGCCGCGCGCCGAGGCCCTGCTCTACGCCGCCGACCGCGCCCAGCACGTGGAGACCGTGCTGCGGCCGGCGCTGGCCGAGGGAGCGGTCGTGGTCACCGACCGCTACGTCGACAGCTCCCTGGCCTACCAGGGCGCCGGGCGCGCCCTGTCGGTCGAGGAGGTGGCCGGCCTCTCCCGCTGGGCCACCCAGGGGCTGGTGCCCGACCTGACCGTGCTGCTGGACCTGCCGCCGGCCACCGGCCTGGCCCGCGCCCGCGGGCGGGCCGCCGCCGACCGCATCGAGGCCGAGTCGCTGGAGTTCCACGAGGCGGTGCGGCGCACCTTCCTCGACCTCGCGGCCGCGGAGCCGGCGCGCTACCTGGTGCTGGACGCCACCCGCGGCGCCGACGACCTCGCCGGCGACATCCGCACCGCGGTCCGCGCCCGGTTGGACGGCCGGAGATGAGCGCCCCGGCCGTCGCCGAGGGCGTGTGGGCCGACGTCATCGGCCAGCCGGAGGTCGTCGCCACGCTCCGCGCCGCGGTCGCCGACCCCGCGGCGATGACCCACGCCTGGCTGTTCACCGGGCCGCCCGGCTCGGGGCGCTCGGTCGCCGCCCGCGCCTTCGCCGCGGCGCTGCAGTGCCCGGCCGGCGGCGACGGCACCTGCCACGAGTGCCGCACCGTGCTGTCGGGCACGCACGCCGACCTCAACCTGATCAACCCCGAGGGCCTGTCGATCGGCGTGGCCGAGGCGCGGGAACTGGTGCGGATCGCCGGCCGGGCGCCGTCCCAGGGCCGCTGGCAGATGATCATCGTCGAGGACGCCGACCGGATGAGCGAGTCGGCGGCCAACGCCGTCCTGAAGATGATCGAGGAGCCGCCGCCGCGGACGGTCGTCATGCTGTGCGCGCCGAGCCTGCACCCGGAGGACGTCTCGGTGACGATCCGCTCGCGCTGCCGCGTGGTGGGCCTGCGGACGCCGCGGGTCGAGGACGTCGCCGACGTCCTGGTCCGGCGGGACGGCGTGGACCCGGCGCTGGCCGCCTGGTCGGCCGCGGCCGCCGGCGGCCACGTCGGGCGGGCGCGGCACCTGGCCCGCGACGAGGCTGCCCGGCTGGCCCGCAAGGCGGTGCTCGACATCCCGCTGTCACTGGTCTCGCTGGCCGCGTGCCTCAACGCCGCCGACGAGCTGGTCGGGGCGGCCAAGGATGAATCCGACCGCACCAGCGCCGCGCTCGACGGCGCGGAGACCGAGGCGGTCAAGGCCAGCCTCGGCGTCGGCGCCCGCGGGCCCGGCGTGGCCGCCGCCAGCCGCGGCGCCGGCCAGCTCAAGGAGCTGGAGAAGCGGCAGAAGTCGCGGGCCACCCGGCTGGGCCGCGACTCCCTGGACCGGGCGCTGGTCGACCTCGCCGCTCTCTACCGCGACGCGCTGGTGCTGGCCGCGGTCCGCGCCGGGGGCGGGGAGGCCCCGGCGCTCGCCCACCCCGACCGGCGGGCCGACGCCGAGGAGCTGGCCGCCCGCATCGGCGCCGAGGGGGCGCTGCGCCGCATTGACGCGGTGCTGGCCTGCCGCACGGCGCTGGAGCAGAACGTGAAGCCGCAGGTGGCCGTCGAGGCGCTCACCGTGGCGCTGCGACTCCCGGCGGAGCGGGCCTGACCCTCCGCAGGAGGCGTCCACCGGTGCCCTAGACTGGTCGCCGCACGTCGCCGCCTTAGCTCAGTCGGTAGAGCATCTCACTCGTAATGAGAAGGTCGTCGGTTCGATTCCGACAGGCGGCTCGCGTCTTCCCAGCGGCCCCGCCCCTCCCGGGCGGGGCCGCTGCGTCGTTCCGGTGCCGCTGCGTCGTTCCGGGGCCGTGCACCCGGCCTCACCCGGAGGGGAGGGGTCGCCTCAAGGCCGGACGGGACCGTGCCGAAATGAGCCGCGTGACCACCCCGTCGAGCGCCGCGGTCCGGGACGGCCGGCGCCCGGTGCGGCTGCCGTGGTCCTCGCTGCTGCCCCTCGCCGGGATCGCGGTGCTGCTGGCCGCCCTGCCGCTGTTGGTCTCGGTGCAGTTGCCCGGCCGCCCGGGACTGGTCCCGCTGCTGCTCGTGGTCGTCGCCTGCTTCGACCTGTTCAGCGTCGTCCTCCTGACCAGCATCTTCCGGACGACGGGCGAACCCCGGACGCTGCTCCTCGCCGGGAGCTACGTCTTCGCCCTGCTCACCGCCGTGTACCGGGGGCTGGCCTATCCCGGCGAGGCCGGCATGCAGGGCGCGTGGACCGGCGCGGCCGCGGTCACCCCCTGGCTCTGGGCCGTGTGGCACGGCGGGTTCGCCGTGCTCGTCGCCCTGTCGATGGCGCCCTGGCCGCGCCGCCTGCGGGCCACCGTCCCGCCCGGCCGGCGCACTCCGCTGGCCATCGCGGTGCACGGGATCGCCGGGCTGCTCGCGACGGCGGGCGCGGGCCTGCTGCTGGCGGTCGTGGACCGGCTGCCCACCCTCATCGTCGGCAACGACACCAGCGGGCTCACCCGGACGACGGGGCCGTGGCTGCTGCCGCTGCTGGTGGTCTGCTCCGCGGTGACGATCGCCGGTTCCTGGGGTCGCACGGGGCCGCTGCGCTGGACCGGGCTGGCCGCCGCGGCGGCGCTCGGGGAGGTCGTCGTCAGCCTGGCCGGGCCGGCCCGCTACAGCGGCGCCTGGTACACCGCCCGCGTCCTGTCCGTGCTCGCCGCCTGCGTGCTCGTGGCCGCCCTGGTCGGCGAGTACGCCGCCATCCGCCGCCGGCTGACCCGCGAGGGCGAGCTGCTCCGCGAGGCGCTGGCCCGCACCCGGGAGCTCGAGCAGGTCCAGTCCACGCTGCTGCAGCACCTGGGCGACGGCGTCCTCATGTGGGACCGCGACGACCGCATCGTCGCCAGCAACCCCGCCGCCCACGAGCTGCTCGGCATGGACTCCCACCAGCTGACCGTCGGGCCCAAGCCGCCCTGGCGGGCGTTCCGGCTCGACGGCACCCCGTGGGAGGCCGTCGACCTGCCCACCCGCACCGCCTTCCGCACCGGCGAGGGGCAGCGCGGCCAGGTCGTCGGCATGGCCGGGCCCGCGGGGGTGCGCTGGCTGAGCGTCACCACGGAGCCGGTCCGGGGGGCCGGCGGCGCGGTGGAGTACGTGGTCACCTCCATGCGCGACGTCACCGAGGAGCACGCCGCCGCGCTGGCCGCGGAGGACGAGCACCGCATCCGCCGGGCGCGCATCGAGCAGCTGCTCGTGGCCGGTGGCCCCGACGTCGTCCTCCAGCCCATCGTCGAGCTCGCCACGGGCCGGGTCGTCGGTCACGAGGCACTGGCCCGCTTCCCCGGCCGGCCGCAGCGGACGCCGGACGCGTGGTTCGCCGACGCCGCGGCCGTGGGGCTGGGCGTCGAGCTCGAGCTGTCGGCCGTGGCCGCGGCGCTGGGCGCATTCCGGCGCCTGCCACCCGGCACCCACCTGTCGATCAACGTCGGCCCGGACACCGCGCTGTCGGCGCAGCTGCCCGAGCTGTTCCGCGGGCTGCCGGAGGACCGGCCGGTCATCCTCGAGCTCACCGAGCACGTCGGCGTCGACGACTACGCGGCGCTGACCGCCGCCCTGGAGCGGGTGCGCCGGCTCGGTGTCCGGTTGGCCGTCGACGACGCCGGGTCGGGCTTCGCCTCGCTGCGGCACATCCTCAACCTCCGCCCGGACGTCATCAAGCTCGACCGCGACCTGGTCACCGGGGTGGACGGCGACCCGGCGCGGCGGGCCCTGGCCGGCGCGCTGCTCACCTTCGGCACCGAGATCGGCGCCGAGGTCGTGGCCGAGGGCATCGAGACCGCGGCCGAGGCCGCCGCCCTGCAGCGGCTGGGCATCCGCCTGGGCCAGGGCTTCCACCTCGGCCGGCCGGGGCCCTGCCCTCAGCTGACCTCGACGATCGGCAGCCGCAGCGCCGCCGGCGCCGACGGCGGCACGACCGGCGCCCTCGGGGGCACCGGCGTCAGCCGCACGTAGTCCGCGCCGACGGCGGGGCGCGGATCGGCCTCGCCCTTGTTCGGCCAGAACGACATCGCCCGCTCGGCCTGCGCGGTGATCGTCAGCGACGGGTTCACCCCGATGTTGGCCGAGATGGTCGAGCCGTCGACCACGTGCAGCCCCTCGTGACCGAAGACCCGGTGGTAGGGGTCGACGACGCCGGTCGCGGGGGAGTCGCCGATCGTGGCGCCGCCCAGGAAGTGCGCGGTCATCGGGATGTCGAAGATCTCGCCGATGCTGTTGCCCGGATAGCCGTCGATGTGCGCGCTCATCCGCTCCAGCGCCTCGTGCGCGGCCGGGATCCACGTCGGGTTGGGCAGCCCGTGGCCCTGCTTGGAGGTGACCCGCACCCGGCCGAACAGGCCGCGCTTGGGATAGAGGGTCAGCGAGTTGTCGTGGGTCTGCATGACCAGCGCGATGATCGTGCGCTCCGACCACCGGCCGATGCCGCCGTAGAGCGACAGCAACCGCCCGGGGTGGCGGATCGCGGTGCCCAGCCACAGCAGCCACCGCGGGTACCGCCCGCCGCCCTTGGTGGCCAGCGTGGACAGCAGGCCCATGGCGTTGGACCCCTTGCCGTAGCGCACCGGCTCGATGTGGGTGAGCTCGTCGGGGTGGAACGACGAGGTGATGGCGACGCCGCGGGTGAAGTCGTGGCGGTTCCGGTTGCGCCAGCGGGTGGTGGCGCCGCCCAGCGACTCGGAGTTGGTGCGGGTCAGCACGCCCAGGCGGTCGGACAACCCCGGCAGCTGCCCGCCGGCCTTCATCCGGTGCAGCAGCTGCTGGGTGCCCCAGGTGCCCGCGGCGACGACCACCTGGTCGGCGGTGAACCGCCGCCGCGTCGCCTTAGCCCGCCACGCGCCGGTGCGCACGGTGTCGACGACGTAGCCGCCGCCGGGCCGCGGCCGCACGGCGGTGACGGTGCGCTCGGCGTGCACCTCCGCGCCGGCCCGCTCGGCCAGGTACAGGTAGTTCTTGACCAGCGTGTTCTTGGCGTTGTGCCGGCATCCGGTCATGCACTCGCCGACCTCGATGCAGCCCCGCCGGCGCGGTCCGGCGCCGCCGAAGAACGGGTCGTCGACCTCGACGCCGGGCTCGGTGCGCCCGTTCCGTCCGAAGAAGACGCCCACCGGGGTGCGCCGGTAGGTGTGCCCGACGCCCATCTCCTCGGCGACCTGCCGGATCACCTCGTCCGACGCCGTCGTCGTGGGGTTCTGGACGACGCCGAGCATCCGCTTGGCCTGGTCGTAGTAGGGGGCGAGCTCGGCGCGCCAGTCGGTGATGTGCGCCCACTGCCGGTCGCGGTAGAAGGCGTCGGAGTGCGGCTCGTACAGCGTGTTCGCGTAGTTGAGCGACCCGCCGCCGACCCCCGCCCCGGCGAGGACCAGCACGTCGCGCAGCAGGTGCACCCGCTGGATGCCCTTGAGCCCGAGCCGCGGGGCCCAGAGGAAGCGCTTGAGGTCCCAGGAGGTGGCGGCGAAGTCCTCGTCGGCCCAGCGGCGGCCGGCCTCCAGGACCCCGACCCGGTAGCCCTTCTCGGTGAGCCGAAGGGCGGTCACGCTGCCGCCGAAGCCGCTGCCGACCACGAGGACGTCGTAGTGCTGGGGATCGGGTGCACGCACGCCGACACCCTGCCAGCCGCCGCGGCGGCCGGCGCGCGGTCGTCCCGCGATCGGGTGCCCCGGGGCCGCGCGTCGCCCGGAGGACGGGGCCGGTCCCGGGGACCATGAGGCCGTGGACAGAGCCGAGGCCAGTGCCATCGCGCACCGGTGGCACCCGATCGCCGCCCCGCTGGCCCCCGAGAGCGTGCGGACGCTGATCGAGCGGCTGGCGCCGCCGGCCGGCGGCCGGGTGCTCGACCTCGGCTGCGGCTACGGCGAGTGGCTGCTGCCGCTGCTGGAGTCGGTGCCGGGGCTGGAGGGCGTGGGCGTCGACCTGTCCGGGCCCGCGCTCGCCGAGGCCCGCGCGCGGGCGGCCGCGCGCCGGCTGTCCCGGCGGGTGCGGCTGGAGCAGGCCGACGCCGGCACCTGGTCGGGGGACCGGTTCGACGCCGTCCTCTGCGTCGCGGCCAGTCACGTCTTCGGCGGGCTGGCCGGCACGCTGACCGCGCTGCGCCGGCACCTGCGGCCCGGCGGCACCGTGCTGCTCGGCGACGGGTTCTGGGAGTCCGGCCCGACGCCGGAGGCACTGGCGGCGCTGGGCGCCGAGCCGGGGGAGCTGCCCGACCTCGCCGGGTTCATGGCGGAGGTCGAGCGGCAGGGCTACGAGCCCGCGTACGGGCACCTCAGCACCCCGGCCGAATGGGACGACTACGAGTGGTCCTGGACCGGGGCGCTGACCACCTGGGCGCTCACCGAGGCGACCGACCCCGCCGACCGCGAGGAGGCGCTGGGCATCGCCCGCACGCACCGCCGCGAGTGGCTGGCCGGGTACCGCGGGCAGCTGGGCTTCGTCACCGTCGTCCTGCACGACGTCGCGGGCTCCTGACACGCCGACGGCGGCGCACCCGTGGGGGTGCGCCGCCGTCGGGGTCCGTCGTGCGCTCGGCGGCCACTCGGTGAGAGGCCAGCGTGGGGGGAAGGGGCGTGCTCCTAGTGGTGGGCCGGAGCTTCCTGGGCCCGCTTGAGGGAGGCCTGAATCTCGGCCTCGGCCTCGGCGCGCCCGACCCAGTTGGCGCCCTCGACCGACTTGCCCGGCTCGAGGTCCTTGTAGGTCTCGAAGAAGTGCTGGATCTCCAGCCGGTCGAACTCCGACACGTCGGTGATGTCGGTCAGGTGGGCCATCCGCGGGTCCGTCGCCGGCACGGTGAGGACCTTGTCGTCACCACCGGCCTCGTCGGTCATGCGGAACATGCCGATGGCCCGGCAGGTGATCAGGCACCCGGGGAAGGTCGGCTCCTCGAGCAGCACCAGGGCGTCGAGCGGGTCGCCGTCCTGGCCCAGGGTGTTCTCGATGTACCCGTAGTCCGCCGGGTAGCGGGTGGAGGTGAAGAGCATCCGGTCCAAGCGGATGCGGCCGGTGGCGTGGTCCAGCTCGTACTTGTTCCGCTGGCCCTTGGGGATCTCTACCGTCACGTCGAACTGCACGGGTCGTAGTGTGACCCACGGCCCCCGGCGCGCTCAGCCGGAGGTCGGTCAGGGGGGTGGGCACCATCGCGCCGAGCGGCTCGACGACCGTCACGCCGAAGTACTCGCGCTTCCGCAGGCGGCTCGTCCTCGGCGTCCTCGCCGCCTTCCTCGTCGTCGTCCTCGCGGTCGGCGGCGTGATCTGGCTGCTCCGGGACGACGGCTCCGGGGGCGCCGCCACCGAGCAGGTCGCCGGCGCGGAGCTGCCCGACGTCCCGGCGGCCGCGCCGGTGCTCGCCGCGCTCTCGTCCGACGCGCCGCAGCCCAGCCCGCAGGCCCTCTCCTCGGTGCTCGCGCCGCTGCTGGCCGACCCGGCCTTGGGCGCCGGGGTCGGCGCCCAGGTCGTCGACGTCGCCAGCGGCACCGTCCTGCTCGACCAGGACGCCGAGGCGCCGGTCACGCCCGCCTCGACGGCGAAGCTGCTCACCGCGGTCGCCGCGCTCACCGCGCTGGACCCCGAGGACACCCTGCCGACGACGGTCGTCGCCGGGGCCGCCCCCGGTGAGGTCGTGCTCGTCGGCGGCGGCGACCCCACGCTCTCCACGACGGCCCCCTCGCAGCCCTACCCGGGCGCGGCGACCGTGGCCGACCTCGCCGCCCAGGTGCAGGCCGCCCTCCCGGCCGGCACGACGGTCACCGGCGTCGTCGTCGACAGCTCGCTGTTCGAGGGCCCGCTGACCGCCGCCGGCTGGAGCCCGGGCGACGCGCCGTCCAGCTACGCGGCGCCGATCACCGCCACCGCCGTCGACGGCGCCCGGCTCACCCCCACGGGCAGCGCCCGCAGCGGCCAGCCCGGCCTCGACGCCGGTGCCGCCCTCGCCGAGGCGCTCGGCGTGCCGGCCGCGGCCGTGTCGCTCGGCGAGGCACCCGACGGGGCCGAGGAGCTCGGCCGCGTGGCGTCCGCGCCGATCGCCCGGCTCGTGGAGCAGATGCTCGCCCAGTCCGACAACGTGCTGGCCGAGGCGCTGGCGCGACACGTGGCGATCGCGCGCGGGGAGCCGGCCACCTTCGAGGGCGCGGCCCGTGCGGTGACCGACGCCGTCGCCGACGCCGGCGTGGACGTCGCCGGCGTCACGCTGGCCGACGGCAGCGGCCTGTCCGGCAGCGACCAGGTGCCGCCGGCCGTCCTCGTCGACCTCGTCGGCGGCGCCGCGAACGGCTCCCTGCCCGGTGCCGCCGCGCTGCTCTCCGGCCTGGCCGTGGCCGGGTACGACGGCACGCTCGCCGACCGCGGGGACGACGACCCGGGCACCACACCCGGCGCGGTGCGCGGCAAGACCGGCACCCTCCTCGGCGTGCACGCCCTCGCGGGGACCGTGGTGACCGCTGACGGCCGGCTCCTGGCCTTCGCGGTCGTGGCCGACGCCGCCTCCGGCGGGGAGCCCGCGGCCGAGGCCGCGCTCGACGCCGTGGCGGCCGCGCTGGCCCGCTGCGGGTGCTCCTGACCGGGGCGGAGACCCAGCTCCGCCGCGTACCGTGAGGCCGATGAGCGCCTCCTCACTGGTCGACTGGGACCTCGCCGGCCGCACGGCCCGCCGCCTGATCAACCCGGGGCCGCAGACGACGCGGGAGGAGGCCGCCGCCGTCGTCCGCGAGCTGCACGAGGCCGCCGCCGTGGCCGTCGCGCACGTGGAGGGCCTGACCGGGCTCTCGCCGGTTCCGGGCGGGCCGGTGCCCGAGGTCGCGGTCGTCGACCGGCCCGGCTGGATCGACGCCAACGCCGCCGGCATGGCCGCGCTGCTCGACCCGCTGGTCGACGCCCTCGCCGAGAAGCAGGGCTCCCGGCCCGGGCCGCTGGCCACCGCGATCGGCTCGCGCGCCACCGGCGTGCAGGCCGGCGGCGTGCTGGCCTTCCTCTCCTCCCGGGTGCTCGGCCAGTACGAGGTCTTCGGCTCCGGCGGGCGGCTGCTGCTGGTCGCGCCGAACGTCGTCGACGCCGAGCGCCGGCTCGGGGTCGACCCGAGCGACTTCCGGCTGTGGGTGTGCCTGCACGAGGTCACCCACCAGCTGCAGTTCACCGCGGTGCCGTGGCTGCGCGGCCACCTCGAGGCGCAGATCGCCGAGTTCGTCGAGGCCACCGACCTCACGCCCGACGTGCTGCGCGACCGGCTGCGCGACGTCGTCCGCAGCCTGGGCGACGCGGTCCGCGGCGGGGAGGACGACGACGAGACCGGCGGCCTCATGGCGCTGGTCCGCGACCCCGCGCAGCGGGCCGTGCTCGACCGGGTCACCGCGGTGATGAGCCTGGTGGAGGGGCACGCCGAGTACGTGATGGACGGCGTCGGCCCGGACGTCGTCCCGTCGGTGAAGACGCTGCGCAAGCGCTTCGCCCAGCGCCGCAAGGGCCGCGGCCCCGTCGACCGCGTGCTGCGCCGGCTGCTCGGGCTCGAGCAGAAGATGAAGCAGTACGCCGACGGCCGGCACTTCGTCGGCGGCGTCGTCGACCTGGTCGGCATGGACGGCTTCAACCGGGTGTGGTCCGGGCCCGAGACGCTGCCGCGGATCGAGGAGCTCACCGCGCCCGAGCGCTGGGTGGAGCGGGTGCACGGCCGCCCGGCCATCCCCGCCTGAGCCGCCGGTGGGCGGGCCCGCGCCCGCGGTCGCGCTGCTGCGCCGCGCCGTCCGCCCGGGGCTGAGCGAGGCGCCGGCGCCAGTGCTGGCCGCGGTCAGCGGGGGAGCGGACTCCCTGGCGCTGGCCGCCGCGCTGGCCTTCGAGGCGCCGCGCGCCGGCGTGCCGGCCGGCGCGGTCACCGTCGACCACGGCCTGCAGCCGGGGTCCGCCGACCGCGCGCGGGCCACCGCCGCACTGCTCGCCGGCCTCGGCCTGGACCCCGTGCGCGTCGTCACCGTCGCGGTCGGGACCGACGGCGGGCCCGAGGCGGCCGCCCGCACCGCCCGGTACCGGGCCCTCGCCGCGGTCGCCCGCGAGACCGGCGCGCGGATCGCCCTCGGCCACACGCAGGACGACCAGGCCGAGACCGTGCTGCTCGGCCTGGGCCGCGGCTCCGGTCCGCGCTCGGTGGCCGGCATGGTCGCCCGCCGGACCGAGAACGGCGTCGAGTGGTGGCGGCCGCTGCTCGCCGTCCCGCGGACGGCGACGCGCGCCGCCTGCGCCGCCCAGGGGCTCCCCGTCTGGGACGACCCCTGGAACGCCGACCCCGCCTACCGCCGGGTGCGGCTGCGCACCGAGGTGCTGCCCCTGCTGGAGGACGTCCTCGGCGGCGGGGTCGCCCCGGCCCTCGCCCGCACCGCCGCCATGCTGCGGGAGGACCTCGACGCGCTCGACGCGCTGGCCGCCGCGGAACTCGCCCGGCTCGCCGGGGCCGACGGGCTCCCGGCCCGCGAGCTCGGCGCGCTCCCCGCCGCACTGCGCCGCCGGGTGCTGCGCGGCTGGCTGCGCGGCGCGGGGGTGCCCGACCTGCAGGCGGTGCACCTGGCCGCCGTCGACGCGCTGCTCACCGGGTGGCGCGGCCAGGGGCCGGTGGACGTACCCGGCGGTGCAGCGGTCGCCCGGGCGTCTGGCAGGCTGGTGGTCCGGCGCGCCGAGGAGGCCGGCGGCGCGGACCGGTTGCCGAACCGCGAGGAGCACCAACGCCGTGAGTGAGACCCACACCGTCCCCGGGGCCCTGGGTCCCGACCACGGCTACGGCCCCGACATCGACCACGTGCTGCTCAGCGAGGAGCAGATCCAGGGCAAGATCGCCGAGCTCGCCGCCGAGGTCGCCCGCGACTACGCGGGGCGCGAGGTGCTGCTCGTCGGCGTCCTCAAGGGCGCGGTGCTGTTCATGAGCGACTTCGCCCGGGCGCTGCAGCTGCCCACCCAGATGGAGTTCATGGCCGTCTCCTCCTACGGCAGCTCCACCAGCTCGTCGGGCGTCGTGCGCATCCTCAAGGACCTCGACCGCGACATCGCCGACAAGCACGTGCTGGTGCTCGAGGACATCATCGACTCCGGGCTCACCCTGTCGTGGCTGCTCAAGAACCTCGGGAGCCGGCGGCCGGCCTCCCTGGAGGTCTGCGCGCTGCTGCGCAAGCCCGACGCGGTCAAGGTCGAGGTGCCGGTCAAGTACATCGGCTTCGACATCCCCAACGAGTTCGTCATCGGCTACGGGCTGGACTACGCCGAGCGGTACCGCGACCTGCCCTACATCGCGACGCTGAAGCCCGAGGTCTACTCGAGCTGATCGTCGGCCTACCGGCCGACACCGCGGCCAGGGCCCGTCCCCGACCTGCGCGGAGCCGGGAACGGCCCTCCGATCGCGGACCCCTCCGGGGCCCACTCCGTCCGGCCAGGACGACGACGTCGTCCCACACCGCGGCCAGGGCCCGTCCCCGACCTGCGCGGAGCCGGGAACGGCCCTCCGACCGCGGACGCCTCCGTCCGGCCAGGACGACGACGTCGTCACCGGCGCCGCTCCCCTCGGGCGGAGGCACCGGAGCGGGCCGCCACCCCGCCGGGGGAGTCCAGCAGCCTCCCCGCTCGTGCACAGCAGTTCCCCAGGTTCTCCGGTGTACCGTCGCTCGCAACGACGCTGCACCGAGGCGCACGGGTGCCCCCGGGCGCCAGGAGCGTCCCCCGGACGATCAGGAGGGTCGACGGGCCAGGCCGGGACGCGGCCGCCCGGTATCGGTGTATGGAACGTAAGAAGATCTTCCGGTCCGTCTGGTTCTGGGTCGTCCTCGTCGTCCTGGTGGCCGTCGGCTTCTCCACCCTGTTCCAGGGCGACGGCGGCTACGAGGAGGTCTCGACCGCCACCGCGCTCGAGCAGATCGAGGACGGCAACGTCCAGTCGGTCACGATCAACGACAAGGAACAGACCCTCGACCTCGACCTGCGCAACGCGGTCGACGGCGCCGACAAGGTCACCGCGTCGTACCCGATCGGCGCCTCCGACGACGTCTTCGACCTGCTCTCGGGTCAGGACGGCGGCGACGCGGTCGACTTCGACACCAACGTCACCCAGGACAACGTCTTCGTCAGCGTCCTGATCAGCTTCCTGCCCTTCGTCATCCTCCTGCTGCTGCTGTTCTGGCTGTTCAACTCCATGCAGGGCGGCGGCCGCGGTGTCATGGCCTTCGGCAAGAGCAAGGCCAAGCAGATCACCAAGGACACCCCGAAGACGACGTTCGCCGACGTCGCCGGCGCCGACGAGGCGATCGAGGAGCTCCACGAGATCAAGGACTTCCTGGCCAACCCGGTGAAGTTCCAGGCCGTGGGCGCCAAGATCCCCAAGGGCGTGCTGCTGTTCGGCCCGCCCGGCACCGGGAAGACCCTGCTGGCCCGCGCCGTCGCCGGCGAGGCGGGGGTGCCGTTCTTCTCGATCTCCGGCTCGGACTTCGTCGAGATGTTCGTCGGCGTGGGCGCCAGCCGTGTCCGCGACCTGTTCGAGCAGGCCAAGACCAACGCCCCGGCGATCATCTTCGTCGACGAGATCGACGCCGTCGGGCGGCACCGCGGCGCCGGCATGGGCGGCGGGCACGACGAGCGCGAGCAGACGCTGAACCAGATGCTCGTCGAGATGGACGGCTTCGACGTCAAGGGCGGCGTCATCATGATCGCCGCCACCAACCGGCCGGACATCCTCGACCCGGCGCTGCTGCGCCCGGGCCGCTTCGATCGGCAGATCGCCGTCGACCGCCCCGACCTGGAGGGCCGCAAGGCCATCCTCGCGGTGCACGCCAAGGGCAAGCCGCTCGCGCCCGACGTCGACCTCGATACCGTCGCCCGGCGCACCCCCGGCTTCACCGGTGCCGACCTCGCCAACGTGCTCAACGAGGCCGCGCTGCTCACCGCCCGCAACAACGGCTCGCTGATCACCGACGCCACCGTCGAGGAGGCGATCGACCGCGTCATCGCCGGCCCCGAGCGGAAGACGCGGGCGATGAGCGAGAAGGAGAAGAAGGTCACCGCATACCACGAGGGCGGGCACGCCCTGGTGGCGCACGCACTGCCCAACCTGGACCCGGTGCACAAGGTGACGATCCTGCCGCGCGGGCGGTCGCTGGGGCACACGCTCGTGCTGCCGACCGAGGACAAGTACACCCAGACCCGGTCGGAGATGATCGACACCCTCGCCTACGCCCTCGGTGGGCGCGCGGCCGAGGAACTGGTCTTCCACGAGCCGACCACCGGCGCCGGCAACGACATCGAGAAGGCCACCTCCATGGCCCGCGCGATGGTCACCCAGTACGGCATGAGCGCCAAGCTGGGCGCGGTGAAGTACGGCAGCACCGACTCCGAGCCGTTCCTGGGCCGCGACATGGGCTCGCGACCGGACTACTCCGAGGCCGTCGCCGCCGACATCGACGCCGAGGTGCGGGCGCTGATCGAGGCCGCGCACGACGAGGCCTGGGAGATCCTGGTCGAGTACCGCGCCGTCCTCGACGCGCTGGTGCTGGAGCTCATCGAGAAGGAGACGCTGAGCAAGGACGACATGGCGCGGATCTGCGCGCCGGTCACCAAGCGGCCCTCCCTCGCGCCGTACAACGGCTTCGGCAAGCGGACGCCGTCCGACCAGCCCCCGGTGCTCACCCCGGCCGAGCGGGCCGCGGTGAACGGCAACGGCCACGTCGGCGAGGGCACCGCGATCGGTGACGTCGGCGCTCCCGTCCAGAGGTGAGCGGGCTCGCGAGCTCACCGGTGAGCACAGCAGCGTCGCGGACGCGCCCGACGGGCGCCGGCGAGGAGGCCGCGTGAGCGAGATCCCGGAAGAGGCGGAGGACGAGGTCCGCCCGGTCCCCGGCATGGTCGACACCGCCCGTGCCGAGGCCGCCGTGCGCGAGCTGCTGCTGGCCATCGGGGAGGATCCCGACCGCCCGGGCCTGCAGGACACCCCGGCCCGGGTGGCCCGTGCCTACGCCGAGACCTTCGCCGGCCTCGCCCAGGACCCGGCGGACATCCTCGCCACGACCTTCGACGAGGACCACGACGAGCTGGTGCTGGTCAAGGACATCCCGATGTACTCGACCTGCGAGCACCACCTCGTGCCCTTCCACGGGGTCGCGCACGTCGGGTACATCCCCGGCGAGGACGGCAAGGTGACCGGGCTGTCCAAGGTGGCCCGGCTGGTCGACGTCTACGCCCGCCGGCCGCAGGTGCAGGAGCGGCTGACCCGGCAGGTCGCCGACTCGATGTACGACGTGCTCAAGCCGCGCGGCGTGATCGTCGTCGTCGAGGCCGAGCACCTGTGCATGTCGATGCGCGGCATCCGCAAGCCCGGGTCGCGCACCGTGACCTCCGCCGTCCGGGGCATCTTCCGCGACAACCCCGCCACCCGCGCCGAGGCGATGGGCCTCGTCCTGGGGAGATGACGCTCCCCAGGCCCGCGCACTGCGTGGTGATGGGCGTCCTCAACGTCACCCCGGACTCCTTCTCCGACGGTGGCTGCTTCGCCGACGCCCCCTCGGCGATCGCGCACGGCCTGGCGATGGCCGAGGCCGGTGCCGACTACGTCGACGTCGGCGGGGAGTCCACCCGGCCCGGCGCCGACCGCGTCGACGCCGACGAGGAGTGCCGGCGCGTGGTGCCGGTGATCGCCGAGCTGGCCCGCGCCGGCGTGCGGGTCAGCGTCGACACCACCCGCGCCGAGGTCGCCGAGGCGGCGCTGACCGCCGGGGCGGTGCTGGTCAACGACGTCAGCGGCGGGCTCGCCGACGGCCGCATGGCCGCGCTGGTCGCCGAGGCCGGCGTGCCCTGGGTGCTCATGCACTGGCGCGGGCACAGCCGCGAGATGTACGCCGCCGCCCGCTACGGCGACGTCGTCACCGAGGTGATCGCCGAGCTCACCGCGCGGGTGGAGGACGTCGTCGCCGCCGGCGTCGCCCCCGAGCAGCTCGTCCTCGACCCCGGCCTGGGCTTCGCCAAGCGCGCCGAGCACAACTGGCGGCTGCTGGCCGGCCTCGACCGCATCGTGGGCATGGGCCTGCCGGTGCTGGTCGGCGCCTCCCGCAAGACCTTCCTCGGCCGCGAGCTGGCCGGCCCGGACGGCGCCGTCCGCCCGGCCGAGCAGCGCGACGCGGCCACCCTGGCCACCACGGTCATGGCCGCGCAGGCCGGCGCCTGGGGAGTGCGGGTGCACGACGCCGGCGCCTCCGCCGACGCCGTCCGCGTGGTCGCCGCCGTCCAGCGCACCCGCAGGGAGACCCTCCGTGGCTGACCGCATCGCCGTCCGCGGCCTCACCGCGCACGCCCACCACGGCGTCTACGACTTGGAGCGCCGGCGCGGCCAGACCTTCGTCGTCGACGCCGTCCTCGAGCTCGACACCGCGCCCGCCGCGGCCGGTGACGACCTCGCCAGGACGGTGAACTACGCCGAGCTGGCGCAGCGGCTGCACGCCGTCCTCACCGGCGAGCCGGTGGCCCTGCTGGAGACCCTCGCCCAGCGGCTGGCCGACGTCTGCCTGGCCGATCCGCTGGTCGACGCGGTCGAGATCACCGTGCACAAGCCGCATGCCGACCTCGGGGTGCGCTTCGACGACGTCGCGGTCACGATCCACCGCTCCCGGGCATGACCCGCGCCGTCCTGTCCCTCGGGGCCAACCTCGGCGACCGCGCGGCCACGCTGCGCGCGGCGATCGAGGCGCTGAAGGGCGACGGGCTGGTGGCCCGGTCGGTGCTCTACGAGACCCCGCCGTGGGGCCCGGTCGAGCAGCCGCCGTACCTCAACGCCGTCGTGGTGGTCCGCGGCCCGCGCGACGCCGCCGGCTGGCTGGCCCGCGCGCACGAGCTGGAGCAGGCCGCCGGGCGCACCCGCGAGGTGCGCTGGGGCGCCCGCACCCTGGACGTCGACGTGGTCGCCGTCACCGCGGACGACGGCACGCCGGTCGTCTCCGACGACCCCGCGCTCACCCTGCCGCACCCGCGGGCGCACGAGCGGGCGTTCGTGCTGGTGCCGTGGCACGCCCTCGAGCCGGCCGCCGAGCTGCCCGGGCACGGCCGGATCGCCGACCTGCTCGCCGCGCTGCCACCGGCAGACGTCGACGCGGTGGTGCGCTGGGAGCACCTCCGGTGAGCCCGGTCCGGCGTCGCGACCTCGCGATCCTCGCCGCCGGCCTGGCCGTCGCCGCCTGGCTGGTGGTGCGCGCGGCCTACGGCGAGCTGCCGCCGCTGCGCTGGTGGCTGCCCGTGCCCCTCGCGCTGCTCGCGGTCGCCGAGGCGCTCGGCGCCCGCACCCTGCGCGCCCGGCTGGCGGCCCACCGCGACGCCCGCCGGGCGGCCCGCGGCCAGTCGGCCGGCACCCTGGCCGCCCGCCCGGGCCGGCGCCCGACCGGCGACGTCCGCCCGGTCGAGCCGATGCTGGTCGCCCGGCTCGCCGTGCTGGCGCAGGCCAGCGCCTACGTCGGCGCGGTGTTCCTGGGCATCTGGGTGGGCGTGCTCGCGCACGTGCTGCCGGCGCTGGGCCGGCTGTCGGCCGCCTCGGGGGACGCCGTCACCGGCGCGCTCGGGGTGGTCTGCTCCGGGCTGCTGGTCGGGGCCGCGCTGTGGCTGGAGACGGTCTGCAAGGTGCCCCCGGGCGGCGACGACGCCGGGCGTGCCTAGCCTCCGGTGCCCAGCGACCGGCGCAGCATCGCGTGCACCGCGTCCGGGGTGAGCACCCCGAGGTAGCGGTCGCCGTCCACGACCGGCACGAAGCCCTCGTCCTGCTCGAGCAGCACCGCCATCGCCGTCCGCAGGGACGACGAGACCGGCACCGCCGCCGGGGTGGCGCGCGGCTTCGCCGTCGCGCCGGGCAGCCAGCCGCGGTACCTGCCCGCCTCGTCGACGACGACGGCCCACGGCGTCCCCGTGGCGTGGCCCGCCCCGCCGTCGCTGGGCCGCACGACCGGGGGGTGGGCCAGCCCGTCGACGTCGATGCCCGTGACCGCCAGCCGCTTGATGCCGCGGTCGGCACCCACGAAGTCCGCGACGAACTCGCTGGCCGGCCGGCCGAGCAGCTCGGCCGGCGGGGCGAACTGCTCCACGTGCCCGCCGGCGCTCATCACCGCGATGCGGTCGCCGAGCCGGACGGCCTCCTCGATGTCGTGCGTGACGAACACGATGGTCTTGCGCACCGTCTCCTGCAGCCGCAGGAACTCCGTCTGCAGCCGCTCGCGCACCACCGGGTCGACGGCGGAGAACGGCTCGTCCATCAGCAGCACCGGCGGGTCGGCGGCCAGGGCCCGGGCCACGCCGGCGCGCTGGCGCTGCCCGCCGGAGAGCTGGGCGGGATAGCGGTCGCCGTGCACCGCCGGGTCGAGCCCGACGGTGGCCAGCAGCTCGTCGACCCGCGCCCGGGTGCGGCGGCGGTCCCAGCCCAGCAGCCGGGGCACGGTGGCGACGTTGGCCCGGACCGTCTGGTGGGGGAACAGGCCGACGTTCTGGATGACGTAGCCGATCCGGCGGCGCAGCTGCTCGGCCGGTACGCGGGTGACGTCCTCGCCGCCGAGCAGGATCCGCCCGGTCGAGGGCTCGATGATCCGGTTGACCATCTTCATGGTCGTCGTCTTGCCGCAGCCGGACGGCCCGACCAGCACGGTGAGCTCGCCGGCGGCGAAGGTGAGGTCCAGCTCGGCGACGGCGACCGTCCCGTCCGCATAGACCTTGCTGACCCCCTCCAGCCGGATCTCCTCGGCCGTCGAGCCGGCGGCCGGGCCCTCCGGTGGTCCGTCCGGCGCGGTGGCGCCGGGTGTGGGGACGGGGGGTGCGGCAGTAGCGTCCACCGGGTGGCCTCCCTGGATGTGCGCCCGCTGCTGGACGCCGAGAGCGACCCGTCGCGGGTGCTCGCCGTGGACGAGGCCCCGAACCCCTGGTTCGACCCCTCGTACGTGTCGGACAACTGGTCCACCATTGTGGGCCACCTCGGCGAGCACGTCTGGCTGACCGTCGCCGCCGTCGTCATCGGCGCCGTGCTGGCGCTGCCGCTGGCGGTGCTGGCCCGCCGGTCGCGGTGGCTGTCCGGCCCGGTCCTGGCCTTCTCCTCGATCGTCTACACGATCCCGTCGCTGGCGCTGTTCGCGCTGATCTTCCCCTTCACCGGGCTCTCCCCGGTGACCGTCCTGATCGGCCTGGTCGCGTACTCGCTGGTCATCCTCGTGCGGAACTTCCTCGCCGGGCTGCAGGGCGTGCCCGACGACGTCCGGGAGGCCGCCCGGGGCATGGGGTACGGCCCGGGGCGGCTGTTCTGGCGGGTCGACCTGCCCCTCGCGCTGCCGGCGTTCATGGCCGGCCTGCGGATCGCCACGGTATCCACGGTCGCGCTCACCACCGTCGGCGTGCTCATCGGGCACGGCGGCCTCGGGCAGCTGATCACCGGGGGCTTCGCGGCGAACTTCTACCGGGCCGAGATCGTCACCGGCACCGTGCTGTGCGTCCTGCTCGCGCTGCTGGCCGACCTGCTCCTCGCCGGCGTGCAGCGCGTGCTGACGCCCTGGACCCGGGCGGTGCGCGCGTGAACGACTTCGCCCGGGCGCTGGTCTACCTCAACGACCCGCTGAACTGGAGCCGCCGCGGCGGCATCGTCGACCTCACCGTCGAGCACCTGGCGATCTCCGGCGCGGCGGTGCTGGCCGCGGTCGTCGTCGCCCTGCCCGTCGGCGTCGCGCTGGGCAGCGGCGGCCGCGGCGGGGGAGCGGTCGTCGTCCTCTCCAACGTCAGCCGGGCGGTGCCCACCCTCGCCCTGCTCACCCTGTTCGCGGTCAGCCCGATCGGCTTCGGGGCCACGGCCACCGCGATCGCGCTGGCCGTCTTCGCCGTCCCGCCGATCCTCACCAACACCTACGAGGGCTTCCGCGGCGTCGACCCCGACGTCCGGGAGGCTGCCCGGGCGATGGGCATGACCCGCGGCCAGGTGGTCGGCCGGGTCGACCTGCCGCTGGCGCTGCCCCTGGTGCTCACCGGCATCCGGACGGCGGCGGTCCAGGTCGTGGCGACGGCGGGGCTCGCGGCGCTGGTCGGAGGCGGTGGGCTGGGCCGGCTGGTCAACCTCGGCTTCCGCCAGCAGGACTACGGGAAGATGATCGCCGGCGCCGTCGTGATCGCCGTGCTCGCGCTGCTGACCGAGCTCGTCCTGGTCGCGATCTCCTGGGCGGTGAGCCCCGGGCCCCGCCGGCTGCCGTTCCGCCCGGCGCCCCGATCGGCGGCCGGGCAGGCCGCGGGACGCCCCGAGGCGACCGCCAGCGGCGTCCCGCTGTGACCGTCGTGGGCGAGTAACAAGCGCACAACACATCCCCGTCCTCGCTGGTCCCGAGCCCGCTCGAACGGTTCCATGGGCGCGCGGGACACCTCCCGCCAGACACGCGTCGCGGCCGCACGGCCGCACGGGACACAGAAGGCGGACGCCCATGCGCATGCGCTCCCGGTACCTCACACCCCTGGCCGTCGTGGCCGTCCTCGCCACCGCCGCGTGCGGTGAGTCGGGCTCGTCGGGCTCGGGGGGCGGCAGCGCCAGCGGCTCGAACGCCGCCACCGGCGACGCCTGCGCGCCCGTCGCCGGCGACCAGCTGGTCGTCCTCGAGGACGACCAGGGGCTGCAGAACGCCGACAACGTCGTCCCGGCGGTGACCGCGGCGACCGCCGCGGCGAACCCGGCGATCCTGCCGGCGCTGGACGCGGTCTCCGCGGCCCTGGACACCGAGCAGCTCATCGACCTGAACGCCGCGGTCGACGTCGAGCGGCAGAGCGCCGAGGACGCCGCGGCCGCCTGGGTCGAGCAGAGCGGGGTCACCGACGGCCTCGAGCAGGGCAGCGGCACCGTGGTCGTGGGGGCCGCCGAGTTCAGCGAGTCGGCCATCCTCGCCAACATCTACGCCGACGTCCTGCAGGCGGCCGGCTTCGACGCCTCCGTGCGCACCGTCGGCAACCGGGAGCTGTACCTGCCGGCGCTGATCTCCGGCACCGACATCCAGGTGTTCCCCGAGTACCTCGCCACCGTCGCCGACATCCTGAACAAGCAGGTGACCGGCGACCCCGACGCGCCGAGCATCGCCACCAGCGACGCGCAGGAGACCCTCACCGCGCTGCAGCCGGTGGCCGAGCAGGCCGGCCTGGTGTTCGGCGAGCCCTCGGCGGCGGCCAACCAGAACGCCTTCGCCGTCACCCAGGAGTTCGCCGACGAGCTCGGCGTCAGCACCCTGTCGGAGCTGGCCGACGCCTGCGGCGACGGCTCGCTGGTGCTCGGCGGTCCCGGGGAGTGCCCCGAGCGGCCGCAGTGCCAGCTCGGCCTGCAGGAGACCTACGGGCTGTCGTTCGCCGAGTTCGTCGAGTACGACGCCGGCGGCCCGCTGACCAAGGCCGCCATCCAGCAGGGCGAGGTCTCCATCGGCCTGGTCTTCAGCACCGACGCGGCGCTCGCCCAGGGCTGACCGGCCCCGCATCGACGCAGGCCCCAGCGGATCGCCGCCGGGGCCTGCGGCGTGTCTGCAGGACGTGGTGGTCCGCTCTCGCACCGTTACGCTGGAGGGCATGCGAGGGGACGCCGACCAGCAGCGCGGCCGGCCCGTCCCCACTGCCGCCCGCGGCTCCGCGGGCCGCCCCGGCGGGGGGCTCCCGTTGCGCACCGTCGGCCTGGTCGGCGGGTTCGTGCTCGCCGTCGTGGCCACCGCCGTGGTGTTCCTGACCGACAACCCCCAGGTGCTGCGCCTGGCCGTGGTCGGCGGGGCCTGGGCCTTCGTCCTCGCCCTGCTCGCCACCCGCCGGGCGGCGCCGCCCGCCGACGGTGCGGCCGCGGGCAACGAGGCGGACCTCCGCCGGGCCTACGAGGCCGAGCTCGCCCGCGAGGTCGCCGCCCGCCGCGAGTACGAGCTGGAGCTGGAGAACCGGCTGCGCCGCGAGGCCGAGGAGGCCATGCGCGCCGAGCTGGACGGCCTCCGGCGCGACCTCTCCACCCTGTCCGCGCTCCGCCAGGACGTCGCCGCGCTGGCCGAGCTGCGCCGCGACGTCACCGGCCCCGGCGGCCTGCGCCAGGAGGTGGCGGCCCTGTCGGCGCTGCGGCAGGAGATCGCCGGCCCCGGGGGCCTGCGCGACGAGGTGCGCGCCCTGTCGGAGGTGCGCGAGGAGGTACGGGCGCTGGCCGCGGTCCGCGCCGAGCTGCTCGCCCTGCCCGAACTGCGGGCCGAGATGGGGCGGTTGCGCACCGAGCTGGCCGAGCAGCTGTCCAGCGAGATGCTGGTCGAGCGGATCGTCATGCGCACCCAGTCGACCCGGCAGGCCGCGGGGGAGACCGGTGAGCTGCGCACCGTGGAGAGCAGCGCCGCCTGGGCCGACCAGCCGCCGCGGGAGCTGACCGGTGGCTGGCCGGCGGTTTCCCTCGACGCCCGCACCGACGACCGGCCGCGGGAGACCCGCACCTTCGAGGCGGTGACGCGCACCAGCCGCCCGGTCGAGCCCGCCCAGGCCGAGCCCGCGCAGCCCGAGCCCCGTCACGGCCGGCACGAGCGGCCGGCCGACCCGCCGCCGAGCCCGCTGGACTGGCTGGCCAGCCGCTCGCTGACCGACGACGCCGCCGGCGACGGCGGGCCCCGCCGCCGGCACACCGACGAGGCCGCCGAGGGCCTGACCGTCGAGCGCCCGGTGCCGCACCGCCGGGAGCGCACCGCCGTCCCCGAAGCGTGGCCCACCCCACCCGCCGCGCCGCCGCCGGTCGCCGGCCCGACCACCGCGCCGACGACGTCCCCGCAGCCGGTCGCCGCCCCGCAGACGACCCAGGCGTCCGCCCTGCCCACCCCGGGCGAGGCGCGCCTGGCGCAGATCCTGGCCGAGAGCCGGGTCAGCCCGCCCTCGGGCGGCCGGCGCCGGCGGCGCTACCGCGACGACGAGGACGAGGCCGACGACGTCCTCGCCCGGGTCCTGAAGGGGAACTGACCGGCTCCCGTGCAGGGGCCCGCCGCGGGCGTGCGAGCGGTGGGCGGACGGAAGTCCTGCTCCTAGGCTGGGCCGCGGGACAGCGCCCCGCCGTCCAGCACGAGCGTCTGGCCGGTGACCCAGCCCGACTCGCTGCCCAGCAGGTAGGCCGCCGCCTCGCCGACGTCCTCCGGGACACCCAGCCGCCCGACCGGGTACTGCTGCGACACCTGCTCCTCGCGCCCCTCGTAGAGGGCGGTCGCGAACCGCGTCTTCACCACGGCCGGTGCGACCGCGTTGACCCGCACCGTCGGCCCCAGCTCCACCGCCAGCTGGGTGGTCAGGTTGATCAGCGCGGCCTTGCTCACCCCGTAGGCGGCGATGCCGGGGGAGGCCTTGAGCCCGGCCACCGACGCCACCAGCACGATCGAGCCGCCGTGCTCGGCCATCCACGCCCGCCAGGCCTCCTGCACCAGGCCGAGGGTGGCGACGACGTTGGTGTCGAGGATCTTGCGGAAGCCGTCGAGCGGGAGGTCCACCATCGGCCCGTAGACCGGGTTGATGCCGACGTTGCCGACCAGCATGTCGAGGCTGCCGAAGGTGTCGACGGCGGTGCGGACCGCCTCGGCGCGGTGCTCGGCGTCCCCGGCGTTGCCGGCGACCGCCACGGCCACCTCGGGCCCGCCCAGCGTGGCCACCGCCTCGGCGAGCGCCTCCGGCTTGCGCGCGGTCACGACCACCCGCGCGCCGCGCCGGACCAGGCTCTGCGCGATCGCCAGGCCGATGCCCCGGCTGGCGCCGGTCACGAGTGCGGTGCGTCCCTCGAGGTTGCCCACGTCGTCCTCCGTCCGGGAGTGGATGCGTCGGGCCCACCGTAGGGAGCGTCACCTGGTGAGCTACCCCACAGGTCCGGGCGTTGCGGGGCGCCGTTCCTGGTCACACACTCGCCATCGGCACATCACCTGCGTGACACACCGGTTGCAGCAGCGCGTGCCGGCACCACCGCACGACCGCACCACCCCGCACGAACCGACGGTCTCCAACGGGGGAGACCGCGCCGAGTCCGGTACCCGCGAGGGACTGGAACGAGAGGTGCTCCATGCCTGCTGCCCGCAGGACCGTCCGCACTGCCGGCCTCCCCGCCGCGTCCGCCGCGCCCGCCCGCCTCCGCGTGGGCGTCGTCGGCGCCGGCCGGGTCGGTGCCGTCCTCGGCGCCGCGCTCGCCGCCGCCGGACACGACGTCGTCGCCGCCGCGGGGCTGTCCGCCGCCTCCGCCGAGCGCGCCGCCCGGCTGCTGCCCGGCGTGCCGCTGCTGCCCACCGACGAGGTGGTCGCCGCCGCCGACCTGGTCGTCCTCGCCGTCCCCGACGACACCCTCCCCGGGCTGGTCGCGGGCCTGGCCGAGACCGGTGTCTGGCGGGCCGGCCAGCTCACCTTCCACACGTCCGGGGCGCACGGCCTCGCCGTCCTCGAACCCGCCGAGCGGGCCGGGGTGCTGGCGCTGGCGCTGCACCCGGCCATGACCTTCACCGGCGCCCCCGAGGACGCCGACCGGCTGGTCGGCGCCCCGTTCGGCGTCACCAGCCGGCCCGAGCACCGCCCGGTGGCCGAGATGCTGGTGCTGGAGATGGGCGGCGAGCCGTTCTTCGTCGCCGAGGCCGACCGGCGGCTGTACCACGCCGCGCTGGTCACCGGCGCCAACCACCTGGTCACCCTGGTCGCCGAGGCCGCCGACCTGCTCCGCGCCGCCGGCGTCGGCGAGCCGGGGCGCGTGCTCGCCCCGCTGCTGACCGCCGCCCTCGACAACGGCCTGCGCCGCGGCGACCGCGGCCTGACCGGCCCGGTCAGCAGGGGGGACGTCGGCACCGTGCGCGACCACCTCACGACGCTGTCGGAGCGGGCGCCGCAGTCCGTCGGTGCCTACGTCGCCATGGCGCAGCGCACCACCGAGCGGGCGCTGGCCGCCGGCCGGCTCAAGCGGCACGAGGGCGCGCCGCTGCTGGACCTGCTGGCCGACGCCCGCCACGGCGACCCGGCCGGCTCGCGGTGACCGCGCTGACCACGCCGGCGGTCGCCGAGACCACCGCCGACCTCGCCGCCCTGCGCACCCGGCTGCCCGGCCCGGTGGCGCTGGTGCCGACCATGGGAGCGCTGCACGAGGGGCACCGCACGCTGGTCCGGGCCGCCCGCGAGCGGGCCGGCAGCGTCGTCGTGTCGGTGTTCGTCAACCCCACCCAGTTCGGCCCCGGCGAGGACTTCGACCGCTATCCCCGCACCTGGGACGCCGACCTCGCCGCCCTCGCCGAGGAGGGCGCCGACGCGGTGTTCCACCCGCCGGTCGGGGAGGTCTACCCGCCCGGCGCGGTGGGCGTCACCGTCGACCCCGGCCCGCTGGGCGGCGTGCTCGAGGGCGCGGTGCGCCCCGGCCACTTCGCCGGCGTGCTCACCGTCGTCGCCAAGCTGTTCGGGCTGGTCCGTCCCGACCTCGCCCTCTTCGGCGAGAAGGACTACCAGCAGCTGACCCTCATCCGGGCCATGGCCCGCGAGCTGGCGCTGCCGGTGCAGGTGGTCGGCGTCCCGACCGTCCGGGAGGACGACGGGCTGGCCCTGTCCTCGCGCAACCGCTACCTGTCCGCGGAGCAGCGCGCCACCGCCGCCGCGCTGTCCCGCGCGCTGCGCGCCGGGGCCGACGCCGGCCCGCTCGGGTCCGCGGCGGTGCTCGCCGCCGCCCGCGAGGTCCTCGCGACCGCGCCGGACCTGGTGCCCGACTACCTCGAGCTCACCGACCCCGACCTCGGCCCCGCACCCGCCGCCGGGCCCGCCCGCCTGCTGGTCGCCGCCCGCGCCGGCAGCACCCGACTCCTCGACAACGTCCCCGTCACCCTGGGAGCTCCCCGATGATGCGCACGATGCTCAAGTCCAAGATCCACCGGGCGACGGTCACCCAGGCCGACCTGCACTACGTCGGGTCGGTGACCATCGACGAGGACCTCCTCGACGCCGCGGACCTGCTGCCCGGCGAGCAGGTGGCGATCGTCGACATCACCAACGGCGCCCGGCTGGAGACCTACGTGATCCCGGGCGAGCGGGGCACCGGTGTGATCGGGATCAACGGGGCCGCCGCGCACCTGGTGCACCCCGGCGACATGGTGATCATGATCAGCTACGGCGTGATGGACGAGACCGAGGCCAAGAGCTACATCCCGAAGGTCGTGCACGTCGACGCGCACAACCGCGTCGTCGAGCTGGGCGGCGACCCGTCGGCGCCGGTCCCCGGCGCGACCGACCAGGAGCGCAGCCCCCTGGGCGTGCCGGTCCGGTGACTCAGCTGGCGGCCGAGCGGGTCACCGGCCTGCCCCTGCGGCTGGCCGCCCCGGAGCCCGGGTGGGAGCTCGCCGCCGACGTCTGCGTCGTCGGCTCGGGCGTCGCCGGGCTGTGCGTGGCGCTGCACGCCCGCGCCGCGGGGCTGTCGGTCGCCGTCGTCACCAAGGTGCGCGTCGACGCCGGGTCCACCCGGTGGGCGCAGGGCGGCATCGCCGCCGTCCTCGACCCGGCCGACAGCCCGGCCGCGCACGCCCGCGACACCGAGGTGGCCGGGGTCGGGCTCTGCGAGCCCGACGCCGTCGCCGCCCTGGTGACCGAGGGGCCCGGGCGGCTGCGCCAGCTGATCGGCTGGGGCGCCGCGTTCGACCGCGATCCGGACGGCGCGCTGCTGCTCACCCGCGAGGGCGGGCACTCCGCCGACCGGATCGTGCACGCCGGCGGCGACGCCACCGGCTTCGAGGTGCAGCGCGCGCTGCACGAGGCGGTGCTCTCCGACCCCGGTATCACGCTGGTGGAGCACGCGATGGTGCTCGACCTGCCCACCGACGCCGCCGGCCGGGCCGCCGGCGTCACGCTGCACGTGCTCGGCGAGGGCACCGCGGACGGCGTCGGCGCGGTCCGCGCCCGCGCCGTGGTGCTCGCCACCGGCGGCATGGGGCAGGTCTACGCGGCCACGACCAACCCGCCGGTCTCCACCGGGGACGGCGTCGCGCTCGGCCTGCGCGCCGGAGCCGTCGCCACGGACCTCGAGTTCGTCCAGTTCCACCCCACCTCCCTCTACCTGGGCTCGGGTGCCCGCGGGCAGCAGCCGCTGGTCAGCGAGGCGCTGCGCGGCGAGGGGGCGCTGCTGCGCGACGGCGCCGGCGAGCGGTTCATGGTCGGGGTGCACCCGCTGGCCGAGCTGGCCCCGCGCGACGTCGTCGCCAAGGCGATCACGCGCGTGCAGCTGCGCGACGGCGTCGACCACGTCTGGCTCGACGCCCGCGAGGTGCCCGGGCTGGCCGGCCGCTTCCCGACGATCGTCGCCCGGTGCCGCGAGGCCGGGATCGACCCCGTCACCGAGCTGGTGCCGGTGACCCCAGCGGCGCACTACGCCTCGGGCGGGCTGGTCACCGACCTCGCCGGCCGCACCACCGTGCCCGGCCTCTACGCCTGCGGCGAGGTGGCCTGCACCGGCGTGCACGGGGCGAACCGGCTGGCGTCGAACTCGCTGCTGGAGGGGCTGGTGTTCGCCGCGCGCATCGGCGAGGAGCTGGCCCGCGGCCTCCCGCCGGCGGCGCAGCCGGTGCCCGCCCGGCCGGCGCTGTCGGGCTTGCTCGACCCCGGCGGCCGCCGGGAGGTCACCGAGACGATGTCCGGGCGGGTCGCCGCCCTGCGCTCCGGCGCCGGGCTGGCCGAGGCCACCGAGCGGCTGGGCCGGCTGGCCGCCGCGCTCGGGGAGGGCCCGGGCGCCGTCCCCGGCGTGGCGAGCTGGGAGGCCACCGACCTGCTCACCGTGGCCAGCGCGCTGACCGCGGCCGCGGCCGCCCGCGAGGAGACCCGCGGCTGCCACTGGCGCGAGGACCACCCCGACACGTCCGACGACTGGCGCGTGCACCTCGACGTCCGGCTGGACGGGGCAGGCAGGCTGCAGCTGACCCGGCGTCCGGTCGGAACGCTCCTGGAGGTTCGTTGGTGACGAGGGATCCCCGCTCGCTGGAGGGCACCGGGCTGGCCGAGGCCTGGGTCGACGAGCTCGTCGAGCGCACCCTCGCCGAGGACCTCACCGGCGGCGCGGTGCTGCCCAGCGCACCCGACCTGGCGGTCACCTACGACGTCACGAGCGCGGCCACGGTGCCGGCCGGGCAGCTGGGCACCGCCGACCTCGTCGCCCGGGCCGACGGCGTCGTCGCCGGCCTGCCGGTCGCCGCGCGGGTGTTCACCCGGCTGGCGCCGGGCGCCGCGCTGACCCCCGGGGCGGCCGACGGCGACCGCGTCACCCGCGGGGACGTGCTGCTCACCGTCCGCGGTCCGGTGCGGGCGCTGCTGGCCGCCGAGCGCAGCGCGCTCAACATCGCCAGCCGGGCCAGCGGCATCGCCACCGCGACCCGCGCCTGGGTGGACGCCGTCGCCGGCACCGGCGCCACGGTGCTCGACACCCGCAAGACCACGCCGGGCCTGCGGCCGCTGGAGAAGTACGCCGTCCGCTGCGGGGGCGGGTCCAACAAGCGCATGGGCCTGTACGACGTCGCCATGGTCAAGGACAACCACGTGGCGGCGGCCGGCTCCGTGGCCGCCGCGGTGGCCGCCGTCCGCGAGCGGGCGCCGCGGGTGCCGATCCAGGTGGAGGCCGACACTCCCGCCCAGGCCGTCGAGGCCGTCGAGGCCGGCGCGGACTTCCTGCTGCTGGACAACATGACCCCGGCGCAGCTGCGCGAGGTGGTCGAGCGCGTGGGCGACCGGGTGGAGCTGGAGGCGACCGGCGGGCTGACCCTCGCGGTGGCCCGGGAGGTGGCCGGGACCGGCGTGCACCACCTGTCGGTGGGGGCGCTGACGCACTCCTCGCCGATCCTCGACCTCGCCCTCGACCTGCGGGCCGGCTGACGCCGTGCTGCTGACCGTCGACGTCGGCAACAGCCAGACCGTGCTCGCCACCTTCGACGGCGACCGCCGGGTCGGCTGCTGGCGGGTCACCACGCACCCGCGGGCCACCGCCGACGAGCTCCGGATGCTGTGGCGCGGGCTGCTGCGCGACACCGAGGTCACCGGGGTGTCGGCCTGCTCGACGGTGCCCGCGCTGCTGCCGGCGCTGCGCCAGCTGCTGGACTCCCTCGACGTACCGGTGGTGCTGATCGGGCCCGGCGTGCGCACCGGCGTCCCGCTGCACGTCGACAACCCCCGCGAGGTCGGCGCCGACCGCGTGGTGACCGCACTGGCGGCGCACGAGCTGTTCGGCCGGGCGCCCGGCGGGGCGAACCGGCCGGTCGTGGTCGTCGACTTCGGCACCTCCACCAACGTCGACGCCGTCGGGCCGGACGGGCAGTTCCTCGGCGGGGCGCTGGCCCCCGGCGTCGAGGTGAGCCTGGAGGCGCTGGCCACCCGCGCCGCCCAGCTGCGCTCGGTGGAGCTCACCGTGCCGGTGCACGCGATCGGCAAGAACACCGTGGCCGCGCTGCAGTCGGGACTGGTGCTGGGCTTCGCCGGGCTGGTGGACGGGCTGGTCGGCCGGATCGCCGCCGAGCTGGTCGAGTCCTTCGGCGCGGCGCCGGTCGTCGTCGCCACCGGCGGGCTGGCCCCGCTGGTGGCCGACAGCTGCCGCACCATCTCCGAGCGGGAGCCCGACCTCACCGTCCACGGCCTGCGGCTGGCCTTCGACCGCCAGCAGTCCGGGGTCCGCCACCCACCGGGACGGCGTCCGACCTCCCCGTAGGCTGGCCTGCCGTGAGCGAGGTTCCTGCCGGTCCGGCCGACGACGTCGACGAACTCCCCGAGCAGATGCGGGTCCGGCGGGCCAAGCTCGACCGGCTGCGCGAGTCCGGGGTCGACCCCTACCCGGTGTCGGTCGCGCGGACGACGACGCTGGCCGCGGTCCGGGCCGCCCACCCCGACCTCCCGCCGGACACCATGACCGGCGAGCAGGTCGGCGTCACCGGCCGGGTGATCTTCAGCCGCAACACCGGCAAGCTGTGCTTCGCCACCCTCCGCGAGGGCGACGCCGAGCTGCAGGTCATGCTCTCCCGCGACCGCGTCGGCGAGGAGGCCCTCGCCGCCTGGAAGGCCGACGTCGACCTCGGCGACCACGTGCTGGTCACCGGCGAGGTCGGGACGTCGCGGCGCGGGGAGCTGTCGGTGTTCGCCGACTCCTGGCAGCTGGCGGCCAAGGCGCTGCGGCCGCTGCCGGTGGCGCACAAGCCGATGAGCGAGGAGCTGCGGGTCCGCCGGCGCTACGTCGACCTCATCGTGCGCGACGAGGCCCGCCGCACGGTGCGCCAGCGGGCGACGGTCATGGCGACGCTGCGCGCCGGCCTGGGCGCCCGCGGCTTCCTCGAGGTCGAGACGCCGATGCTGCAGACGGTGCACGGCGGCGCGGCGGCCCGTCCGTTCCGCACCCACATGAACGCCTTCGACCTCGACCTGTACCTGCGGATCGCGCCGGAGCTGTTCCTCAAGCGCTGCATCGTCGGCGGGCTGGACCGGGTCTTCGAGATCAACCGGAACTTCCGCAACGAGGGGGCCGACAGCTCGCACTCGCCGGAGTTCGCGATGCTCGAGTGCTACGCCGCCTACGCCGACTACCAGGTGATGGCCACCCTCACCCGCGAGCTGATCCAGGAGTGCTGCGCGGCGCTGTTCGGCGGCCACGTGGCCCGCCACCACGACGGCACCGAGGTCGACCTGTCCGGCGAGTGGCCGCAGGTGCCGCTCTACCGGCTGGTCTCCGACGCCGTGGGGGAGGAAGTCACCCCCGAGACGCCGGTCGAGCGGCTGCGGGAGATCGCCGAGCGGCACGACGTCGGCGTCGACCCCGCCTGGGTGCCCGGCAAGATCGTCGAGGAGGTGTTCGAGGCGCTGGTGCAGCACACCCTGCAGGCACCCACCTTCGTCATCGACTACCCGGTCGACACCTCGCCGCTGACCCGCGCGCACCGCACCACGCCGGGCCTGGCGGAGAAGTGGGATCTGTACATCGGCGGCATCGAGCGCGGCACCGCCTACTCGGAGCTGGTCGACCCCGTCGTCCAGCGCGAGCGGTTCACCGCCCAGGCGGTGCTCGCCGCCGCCGGCGACCCGGAGGCGATGGCACTCGACGAGGACTTCCTCGAGGCGCTCGAATACGGGATGCCGCCCACCGGCGGGATGGGCATGGGGATGGACCGGTTGATGATGACCCTCACCGGACTCGGTATCCGCGAGACCATCCTCTTCCCATTGGTGCGGCCGCTCTCTTCCTGAACCAATCGTATCCTGAACCTGAATTCCTCACCCGGTCCGGTAGGACTCGCCGAATGGCGCGCCGAAATGGATGGCGATGTGGTGGAATGGATGCGTCGCCCTCGGTGACATTCGCATCCGTCCAACGGGGGCCGGAATACAGGAGTGGGGAACAAGGAATGGCGCGCAAGGTCCAGGTCATCCTCAGCGACGACCTCGACGAGAACCTCACGGCCGATGAGACCGTGAGTTTCTCGCTCGACGGCACCAACTACGAGATCGACCTGAGCGAGAAGAACGCCACGGAGATGCGTGACGCCTTCTCCCGGTACGTCCAGGCCGCCCGCAAGGTGAGCCGGGGCGGTGGCCGGGCCTCCGGCGGCGGGCGTTCCCGGGCCACCGGTGGCGGGGGCCGCATGGACCGCGAGCAGGCCGGCGCGATCCGCGAGTGGGCCCGCAAGAACGGTCACGCCGTCAGCGACCGCGGCCGCATCCCGGCCAGCGTCGTGGAGGCCTACGAAGCCGCCCACTGAAAGAGGACCCCTTCGCCCCCCACCCCACGCTCCGCGCGGGGCGGCATCCTGCGAGGGGGCCGTTCCAGCACCGTGCGACGGCCCGGTCCTCCCTCGCGGGAGGGCCGGGCCGTCGTCGTCTCCGGGGGACGCGCCCGTCCGCTGTGGGCGTAACCCGGGCGGAACACCTCACGGGCACCATCGGTTGGACTGCACAGCCGCCCTCCGCCCCGGCCGTGTGCCGACGGGGAGGCGGAGTCCGCGACTACAGTGGAAAGACCGGTGCCCCGCGCGCCGACGGACGTCGGGTGCTCCTCCCCAGCCACCGGGGAGGGCAGCGCCGGACCAGCCGGTCAGAGGAGAAGCAGCAGATGTTCGAACGGTTCACCGACCGAGCCCGCCGGGTGGTCGTCCTGGCCCAGGAAGAGGCCCGGATGCTCAACCACAACTACATCGGCACCGAGCACATCCTCCTGGGTCTGATCCACGAGGGTGAGGGTGTCGCGGCCAAGGCGCTCGAGTCCCTCGGCATCTCGCTGGAGGGCGTCCGCCAGCAGGTGGAGGAGATCATCGGTCAGGGCCAGCAGGCCCCGTCCGGGCACATCCCCTTCACGCCGCGCGCCAAGAAGGTGCTGGAGCTGTCCCTGCGCGAGGCGCTGCAGCTCGGCCACAACTACATCGGCACCGAGCACATCCTGCTCGGCCTGATCCGCGAGGGCGAGGGCGTCGCCGCCCAGGTCCTCGTCAAGCTCGGCGCCGACCTCAACCGCGTCCGCCAGCAGGTCATCCAGCTGCTCTCCGGCTACCAGGGCAAGGAGCCGGCCGCGGCCGGCGGCCCGGCCGAGGGCACGCCGTCGACCTCGCTGGTGCTCGACCAGTTCGGCCGGAACCTCACCCAGGCCGCGCGCGACTCCAAGCTCGACCCGGTGATCGGGCGGGCCAAGGAGATCGAGCGGGTCATGCAGGTGCTCTCCCGCCGCACGAAGAACAACCCCGTCCTCATCGGCGAGCCCGGCGTCGGCAAGACCGCCGTCGTCGAGGGCCTGGCCCAGGCGATCGTCAAGGGCGAGGTCCCCGAGACGCTGAAGGACAAGCAGCTCTACACCCTCGACCTCGGCGCGCTCGTCGCCGGTTCCCGCTACCGCGGTGACTTCGAGGAGCGGCTGAAGAAGGTCCTCAAGGAGATCCGCACCCGCGGCGACATCATCCTGTTCATCGACGAGATCCACACCCTCGTCGGGGCCGGTGCCGCGGAGGGCGCGATCGACGCCGCCAGCATCCTCAAGCCGATGCTGGCCCGCGGTGAGCTGCAGACCATCGGCGCCACCACGCTCGACGAGTACCGCAAGCACCTGGAGAAGGACGCCGCGCTCGAGCGCCGCTTCCAGCCCATCCAGGTCGGCGAGCCGACGCTGCAGCACACCATCGAGATCCTCAAGGGTCTGCGCGACCGCTACGAGGCGCACCACCGGATCAGCATCACCGACGGCGCGCTGGTCGCCGCCGCGACGCTGGCCGACCGGTACATCTCCGACCGCTTCCTGCCGGACAAGGCGATCGACCTGATCGACGAGGCCGGCGCCCGGATGCGGATCAAGCGGATGACCGCCCCGCCGGACCTGCGCGAGTTCGACGACCGGATCGCGGCCATCCGCCGCGAGAAGGAGTCGGCGATCGACGCCCAGGACTTCGAGAAGGCCGCGTCGCTGCGCGACAAGGAGAAGAACCTCCTGGCCGAGAAGTCCGAGCGCGAGAAGGCGTGGAAGGCCGGCGACATGGACGTCGTCGCCGAGGTCGACGACGAGCAGATCGCCGAGGTCCTCGCCAACTGGACCGGCATCCCGGTGTTCAAGCTGACCGAGGAGGAGACCTCCCGGCTGCTGCGCATGGAGGACGAGCTCCACAAGCGCATCATCGGCCAGGAAGAGGCCATCAAGAGCGTCAGCCAGGCGATCCGGCGCACCCGCGCGGGCCTCAAGGACCCGCGTCGCCCCGGTGGCTCGTTCATCTTCGCCGGCCCCTCGGGTGTCGGTAAGACCGAGCTGGCCAAGGCGCTGGCCAACTTCCTCTTCGGTGAGGACGACGCGCTCATCCAGATCGACATGGGTGAGTTCCACGACCGCTTCACCGTGTCCCGTCTCGTCGGTGCCCCTCCCGGCTACGTCGGTTACGACGAGGGTGGCCAGCTGACCGAGAAGGTGCGGCGCAAGCCGTTCTCGGTGGTCCTCTTCGACGAGATCGAGAAGGCGCACGCGGACGTGTTCAACACGCTGCTGCAGGTGCTGGAGGACGGCCGGCTCACCGATGGTCAGGGCCGGATCGTGGACTTCAAGAACACGATCCTGATCCTCACGACCAACCTCGGTACGCGGGACATCTCCAAGGCCGTGGGTCTCGGTTTCCAGGCCGGGAACGACGACCAGTCGAACTACGACCGGATGAAGCTCAAGGTCAACGAGGAGCTCAAGCAGCACTTCCGGCCGGAGTTCCTCAACCGCATCGACGACATCGTCGTGTTCCACCAGCTGACCGAGAACGAGATCATCGAGATCGTCGACCTCATGGTCGCCCGCGTCGAGAGCCAGCTGGCGAACAAGGACATGGCGCTGGAGATCACGCCCGCGGCCAAGCGGCTGCTGGCCGCCCGTGGCTTCGACCCCGTCCTGGGTGCCCGGCCGCTGCGCCGGACCATTCAGCGCGAGATCGAGGACGCGCTGTCGGAGAAGATCCTCTACGGCGAGCTGACCGCCGGTCAGATCATCGTGGTGGACGTCGACGACGCCGAGGGCCCGGCGCAGAAGTTCACCTTCCGCGGCGAGGCCAAGCCGATCGCGCTGCCGGACACCCCGCCGGTCGCCCTCTCGGGCGCCGACGGCGAGGACGGCGAGGGCCCGTCCCTCAAGAAGGCCGAGTAACGGCAGGCACCAGCACGACGACAGGGGCCGTCTCCCGCGAGGGAGGCGGCCCCTTCGCCGTCCCCGCCCCCGCGCTGTCCGTGCGCCGCTGCACATGATCAGGGTTCCTGAACGTGCGGGGTCCTCCCCGGCCGTGCGCCGTCCGGGAGGACCCCGGAGGATCAGGGACCCTGATCGTGCCCGCCGCCGCCGGGCAGCGTGAACCGGCCGTCGGCGGTCTGCTCCACCAGCCCGTCGGCGAGCAGCGAGTCCAGGCACCGGGAGCGCTGGACGGCGTCGTCCCAGGCGTCGTCCAGGGCGCCGGCCGGCACCGCCTCGTCGGCGGCCCGCAGCACGTCGAGCAGCCGGCCGCGCACCTGCCGGTCGGTGCCGGCGAAGCGCTGCACCCGCCGTGGCGGGCCCTCCGCGGCCGGGCAGCCGGCGCGCCGCCACGCACACGCCTCGCGGACCGGGCAGGCGGCGCAGCGCGGGGTGCGGGCCACGCACACCAGCGCACCCAGTTCCATCGCCGCCACCGAGAACCGCACCGCCCGGTCGTGGTCGGCCGGTGCCAGCGCCGCGATGTCGGCCAGGTCCGCGGCCCGGGCGTTCCCGGCCTCGGCGCGACCGTGCACCAGCCGGGCCACCACCCGGCGGACGTTGGTGTCGACGACCGGCTGAGCGCTGCCGTGGCCGAAGCAGGCCACCGCCCTGGCCGTGTAGGTGCCGATGCCCGGGAGGGCCTCCAGGGCCGCCACGTCGGCCGGGACGGCTCCTCCGTGCCGTTCGGTGAGTGCCACCGCGGTCTCGCGCAGGCGCAGAGCCCGGCGGGGGTAACCGAGCTTGCCCCACGCCCGGATGACGTCGGCCGGCGAGGCGGCGGCGAGGTCGGCCGGTGTCGGCCAGCGGGCCATCCACTCCCGCCAGACCGGCTCTACCCGGGCTACGGGCGTCTGCTGCAGCATCACCTCGCTGACCAGCACCGCCCACGGGTCCACGCCGGGCCGGCGCCAGGGCAGGTCGCGGGCCGCGGTGGCGTACCAGTCGACGATCGCGTCGCCGAGGGCGCGCGGATCGGCCGGCTGGGGCGGGGCGACCGGGCTGCTCACGGGGGACCAGTGTGCGCCTGCCCCGTCCCGGCGTGCCGGGGGAGTCCGGACGGAACGGCCCACTAGCGTCTCGACCGTGCTGCACCCGGTCGGGCCCCTGCCCGCCGCCGTCTACTGGCGGCGGCGGCTGCTGGTGTTGACGCTGCTCGTCGCCGTGCTCGGCGGGGGTGGCTGGCTGACGTTCTCCCTGGTCACCGGCGGCAACGGCGGCTCTGCTGCCGCAGCCGAGCCCACGTCGTCGTCCGCCGGCGCGGCCGGGACACCCGCGCTGGAGCGGGTCGTGCCCTCCCTGGCCAGCGTGCAGACGCCGACCCCGCCGCCGACGACCCCGCCGGCGCCCGCCCCCGTCGTGGAGACGCCCGCCCCCGCTCCGGGGCCGGTGCCCGGCGGCCCCTGCACCGACGACATGCTGCGCGTCGAGGTGCGGACCCCCGGCAGCGGCCCGGCCGGCAGCAAGCCGACCTTCGAGCTCGCGGTCGCCAACGTCTCCGCGGTGCCGTGCGTGCGGGCGCTGGACAAGCAGCTGCAGGAGCTGGTGCTCCTCGACGGCGCGGGCAACCGCATCTGGGGGAGCAACGACTGCTACCCGGAGGTCAGCGCCGACCTGCGCACCCTGGCACCGGGGGAGGTGGTGGCCTTCCCGGTGGTGTGGGCCGGCCTGACCAGCGAGCCGTCCTGCTCCGCCGCCCGGACGACCGTGGGCCCGGGCCAGTACGTGCTGCGCGGCCGACTCGACACCGCCACCAGCGGGGACGCGCCCTACGCGGTCGTCTGAGGCCGCGGGCGCAGCTCAGCTGTAGCGGTCGAGGATCGAGGTCTCGGCCAGCCGGGACAGCCCCTCGCGGATGCCCCGCGCCCGGGCCTCGCCGACGCCCTCGACGGCGAGGAGGTCCTCGATGGTGGCGGCGAGCAGCTTCTGCAGGCCCCCGAAGTGGTCGACCAGCCGGTCGATGATGCCGGCGGGCAGCCGCGGCACGCGGGCCAGCAGCCGGTAGCCGCGGGGGCTCACGGGGGAGTCGAGTGCGTCGGCCGAGGTGGGCAGGCCGTAGCAGCGGGCCACGGCGGAGAGGTCGAGCAGCTCGGTGGCCGACAGCGCCCGCAGGTCGGTGAGGACCTGCTCGATGCTGCGCGGCCGGCGGCCCCCGGAGGGCAGGTAGTCGCGGACCAGCAGCCCGCGATCCTCCTCGACGCCGGCGAGCATCTCGTCCAGCTGGAGAGCCAGCAGCCGGCCGTCGGTGCCGAGCTCGACGACGAAGCCCTCGATCTCGTCGGCGATCCGGCGCACCATCTCCAGCCGCTGGCTGACGCTCATCGCGTCGCGCACGGTCACGAGGTCCTCGATCTCCAGCGCCGACAGGGTGCTGGCCACCTCGTCGAGGCGGAGCTTGTAGCGCTCGAGGGCAGCGAGGGCCTGGTTGGCGCGGGCGAGGATCGTCGTCGGGTGCTCGAGCGTGTAGCGACGGCCGGCCACGTACACGCTGATGATGTGCATCGACTGGCTGACCGAGATCACCGGGAAGCCGGTCTGGATCGCCACCCGCTCGGCGGTGCGGTGCCGGGTGCCGGACTCCTCGGTGGGGACCGTCGGGTCGGGCATGAGGTGCACGCCGGCGCGCACGATGCGTGACCCGTCGTAGGAGACGATCACCGCGCCGTCCATTTTGGCCAGCTCCCGCAGCCGGGTGGCCGACAGCGCGACGTCGAGGGCGAACCCGCCGGTGCAGATGGACTCCACCACGCGGTCGTAGCCCAGCACGATCAGCGCACCGGTGCGACCGGCCAGGATGCGCTCCAGACCGTCGCGCAGCGCGGTCCCCGGTGCGATGCGGCCGAGGAGTTCGCGCAGGGCGGCCTCGGAGTCCACAGCGGCGGGCACGAGCGCTCCTGACGGTCGACGAGGTGCGGGGGCTGAGTCTACGTGCCCCTCGGACGCGGGGGTGGGGCTCGGCCCGCCCCGCTCCGTGGCGGCGGTCACCTGGGGCGTCAGGCCAGCCGGGCGAAAGCGGCACCGAGGTCGGGTACCTCGAGCAGGCGCATGCCCTTGGGGGCGGGGCCGGCGTCCTCGGGGACGAGGGCGACGGTGTAGCCCTGGCGGGCCGCCTCGGCCAGCCGCCGGCTGGTGCCGCCCACCCGGCGGATCTCGCCGGACAGGCCCACCTCGCCGATGGCGACCAGGCCCTGGGGGAGGGGGACGTCCTTCTGGGCCGAGGCGATGGACAGCGCGAGCGCCAGGTCGGCGGCCGGTTCGACGATCTTGACCCCACCGACCGAGGCGGCGAAGACGTCGGCGTCGGCCAGCCGGATGCCACCCCGCCGCTCGACCACCGCGTTGACCATCGCCACGCGCTGCGGGTCCAGCCCGCTGACCGCCCGCCGCGGCGACCCGCCGCCGGCCGGGGCGACCAGCGCCTGCACCTCGGCCAGCAGCGGACGGCTGCCCTCCATCGTCACGGTGACGCAGCTGCCGGGCACCGGGGCCGAACGCCGGGAGACGAACAGGTGCGACGGGTCGGGCACTCCGACGACCCCGCTGTCGCCGATCTCGAAGCAGCCGATCTCGTCGGCCGGGCCGAACCGGTTCTTGGTGGCGCGCACCAGGCGCAGCGTGGAGTGCCGCTCGCCGTCGAAGGAGATGACGACGTCGACCAGGTGCTCCAGGGTGCGGGGGCCGGCGATGGCGCCGTCCTTGGTGACGTGCCCGACCAGGATGGTGGTCATCCCGCGGGTCTTGGCCACGCCGGTCAGCGCGCCGGCGACCGCCCGGATCTGCGACGAGCCGCCGTCGGTGCCGTCGACGGCGGGGGAGCGGACGGTCTGGACGCTGTCGAGCACCAGCAGGGTCGGGTTCACCTGCTCCACGTGCGCGAGGACGGCGGAGAGCTCGGTCTCCGCGGCGAGGTAGAGGTCGTCGTGCAGGGCGCCGATGCGCTCGGCGCGCAGCCGGACCTGGCCGGCCGACTCCTCGCCGGAGACCACCAGGGTGGGGCCGTTGTTCTCGGCCACGCGGTGCGCGACCTCGAGCAGCAAGGTGGACTTGCCCACCCCGGGCTCGCCGGCGACCAGCAGCACCGCCCCGGGCACCAGCCCGCCGCCGAGGACACGGTCGAACTCGGCGATCCCCGTGGGGACGGCGCGAGCGCTGGAGAGCTCGACCTGGGCGATGGGGCGAGCCGGTGCGGTGACCGGGCCCGCGGCGACCGCCCGCAGACCACCGGCGGGGACGCCGGCCTCCTGCAGGGTGCCCCAGGCCTGGCACTCGGGGCAGCGCCCTACCCACTTGGCCGAGGCGTAGCCGCACTCGGTGCACCGGTGGGCGGGACGGGACTTCACTCCGGAGGGCGGCACGCCCCGACGCTAACCGCGGGGGGTGACAGTTCCGGGGAGGCCGGGACTACTCGGCCTCGGTGCCCGGCTCGTCGCCCTGCTCCGCGCCCTCTTCCTCGTGGAAGTCGAAGCCCTCCCCGCGCTCGAGCGCCTCGTTCGGGCCGGCGACGAGCACCTGGATCTCGACCTCGCCCGCCCGCTGGAACTGGAGGGTGAGCGTGAGGGTCTGGCCGACGGTGAGCCGCTCGTCGCCGAGGTCGAGGTCGGCGAGGAAGACGCGGACCAGGTCGTCGTCGTCGGCGACGACCTCGCCGTCCCAGCCGACCCGCGGGCCGATGAAGGTGGCGTCACCCGCGGGGACGGGGACCGACAGGCGGGTGGTCGGCGTCGGGGCGGCGGTCGCCGGCGCGGCCGGCGGGACCGGGGTGGTGCCGGCGCCGGTGCCCGTGCCGGTCTCGTCCTCGCCGGCCTCACCGGCCTCGCTGCCGGGGGTGCTGCCGGGCGCGCCGGTGGCCGGCGCCTCGGTGCCGGGCGCTGCCGGGGTGGTGGGCGCGGTGGTCGTCGGCGTGGCCGGCGCGGGCTGGGGCGCCTCGTCGAGGAAGACGCCGTCGAAGACCTCGCCGGTGATGCCGACGAGGGTGTCGTCCTCGCGGCCGCCGTTGACGATCGTCAGCAGCAGCTCCGGGTCGTCGCCGTCGGCGTAGAAGGTGGACTCGTCGACGCCCTCGGTGGCCGGGTCGTCCTCCTTCGCCTCCTCGCCGGGGTAGGCGAGCAGGACCTGCCGCAGGGTGAGGTCGCCGACCTCGTAGGAGGGACCGACCTTGTCGCGGTCCTGGGAGGCCGTCTGGGTGACCTGCCCGGCGCTGCAGGCGGTCAGCGCGACCGGGCAGGCGATCAGGATCCCCATCGTGGCGGCGCGCAGCGCGCGGTTCACAGCCGTCGACCTCCAGCAGGCACAGGTGCTCGGCCACCGCTCGTTCGATGGCCCCGAGTCGGCCCGAGCGTAACGGTCGACCCCCGACGTCCGCCGGGAGGGAAGCCGAACGTCCCGGCCGCGTCGGCGCGGCCGTCACCACTGCTCCCGGTCGGACCCGTACGGGTGACCGCGCTCCAGAGCGGGACGGACCCGGCCGATGGGAACCGTGGCACCTCCGGGTGCCGCCCACCGCCCGTCCGTCGCACCCCGGGAGTTCCCGTGTCGCTGTCCGTCCTCCTCGCCAAGCTGGCCTCCGCCGGCCTCGCCACCAAGGCGGCTGCCGGGACGGGGGTGGTGCTCGTCGGGCTCACCGTTGGGGCCACCGCCGAGGCCCTCCCGGACCCGGTGCAGGCCGCTGTGGAGACGGTGGCCGACAGCGTGCTGCCGACCTCGGACACCGGGGAGGAGGCGCCGGCCGACCCGGAGGTGACCGAGCACGACGTGGCGGACCCTGAGGTGGCCGAGCCGGAGGTCACGGTGCCCGAGGTGACCGAGGTGACCGAGCCGGAGGTGACCGAGCCCGAGGTGGCCGAGCCGGAGGTCACGGAGCCGGAGGTGACCGAGCCCGAGGTCCCTGCGGCTCCCGCCCCCGATCCCGCCGAGCACTTGGGTGGCTGGGTCAGCGACCAGGCGCACGCCGAGGACGGCGTTCCCGGTGTCGACGGCCAGGTCATCAGCTCGACCGCGCGCGAGGTGCACGGGCCCGACCGGCCCGCCGCGCCGGCACCGTCCAGCAACGGCAACAACGGCAACGGCAACGGCAACGGCAACGGCAACGGCAACGGCAACGGCAACGGCAACGGCAACGGCAACGGAAACGGCAACGGCCGCTGACCGGCGTCACGTCACCCCGGCGCCCCCGGCGAGCAGCAGCACGACGTCCAGGACGGTCAGCAGCATGACCGCCGGGAACGCCAGCCGCCGGAAGCGCTTGGTGCCCGACAGGGCGGCCACGACGACGGCCGGCACCGCCAGGCCCAGCCCGGTCCAGCCGGCGACGGTGGGCGGGCCGTCCGGCCCGAGGACGAGCACCAGCGAGGCGCCGAACAGCAGCACCGCCCCGGTGACGGCGGAGGCGCGGGCGCCGATCCGGTGGGGCAGACCGCGCACGCCCGTGGCGAGGTCCTCCTCGATGTCCGGGGCGACGTTGGCCAGGTGCGCCGCGGCGCCGAGCGCCCCGCCGGCAGCGACCAGCCACCACGGCGCGGCCGGGGTGCCGGGGGCGGCGGCGACGACGCCGGCGGGCAGGAGGCCGAACCCGGTCACGTAGGGGACGACGGAGGCCGCCGTCCGCTTCAGCCCGGCGTTGTAGGCCCAGCCGCTGGCCACCAGGACCAGCAGCAGGATCCCCGGCGCCGGCCCGAGCAGGAGCGAGAGGACCACCGCCAGGACCGCCGACCCGAGGGCCGCGACGCGCAGGACCGAGGGCCGGACGGCGCCCTGGACGACGGGCTTGTCGGCCCGCGCGACCGCCCTGTCCCGGTCGGCGTCGAGCCAGTCGTTGCTCCAGCCGATGGACGCCTGACCTGCGAGGACGGCCAGGAACACCAGCACCACGCGTCCCGCTGGCACCCCGGCGGCGACGGCCAGGAGGGTGGCCACGGTGGTGACCGCGACGGCCGGTCCGGGGTGGGTCGCGGCGACCATCGCGCGCACCGACGAGGCCCTACCGGGGGGCTCGGCACGCACATCGACCACGTCTCTGTCAACCCCTCCCAGGTATCTCACCAGGCCGCTGACCTGCATGTTCCTGTCCGCGGGCAGCCCCGGAGGGCAGTCTGCCGTGGTAGGCTGGGGACAGCGAAAGGGGTCACACACACATGGGCTTCACTGTCGGCGAGACCGTTGTCTACCCGCACCACGGTGCCGCGCTCATCGAGGCGATCGAGACGCGGGTCATCAAGGGTGAAGAGAAGGCCTACCTCGTGCTGAAGGTCGCCCAGGGCGACCTGACCGTACGCGTGCCGGCCGACAACGCGGAGATCGTCGGCGTCCGTGACGTCGTCGGTCAGGACGGGCTCAACCGGGTGTTCGAGGTCCTGCGGGCCCCGCACACCGAGGAGCCGACGAACTGGTCCCGCCGGTACAAGGCGAACCTCGAGAAGCTCGCCTCCGGCGACGTGAACAAGGTCGCCGAGGTCGTGCGTGACCTGTGGCGGCGCGACAAGGATCGCGGCCTGTCCGCCGGCGAGAAGCGCATGCTGTCCAAGGCCCGCCAGATCCTGGTCAGCGAGCTCGCGCTCGCCGAGGGCACCAACGAGGACAAGGCCGAGGTGCTCCTCGACGAGGTCCTCGCCAGCTGACGCTGGCGCCCTCCCCGTAACACCGCAGACCACTCCCGTGCTCGCTGTCGGCATCGTCGCAGCGGCCGGGAGTGGTCTGCGTCTGGGGGCCGATCGGCCGAAGGCGCTGGTCCCGCTCGGTGGCCGCCCGCTGGTGAGCTGGGCGGTCGACGGCCTGCTCGCCGGGGGCGTCACCGAGGTCGTCGTCGCCGTCCCGGCCGCCGCACGTGCCGAGTTCGAGGCCGCCGGCCTGCCGGACGCCGTCCGCCTGGTTGACGGCGGCGCCACCCGCACCGCCTCCGTGCGTGCCGCGCTGGCCGCGGCGCCGGACCACGCGGACGTCGTCCTGGTGCACGACGCCGCCCGCCCGCTGACCCCGCCCGACGTCGTCGCCCGGGTGCTGGCGGCGCTGGCCGGGGGTGCCCCCGCCGTCGTCCCCGTGCTGCCGGTCGTGGACACCACCGTCGTCGTCGACGACGACGGCCTGGTCGCCGACGCCGTGCCCCGGGCGCCGCTGCGCAGGGTGCAGACCCCGCAGGGCTTCGACCGCCGCACCCTGGTGGCCGGCTACGCCGCGCTGGCCGACGGCGTCGAGCTCACCGACGACGCCGCCGTGGTGCGCGCCGCGGGGGTGCCGGTGGCCACCGTGCCCGGCGACGAGCGCGCCGCCAAGGTGACCGTGCCGCACGACCTGGCGCTGGCCGAGCTGCAGCTGTCCGCGGTGCCCCGGTGACCGAGCTGCCGCGCGTCGGCCTCGGCGTCGACGTGCACCCGGTCGAGCCCGGCCGCGCCTGCTGGCTGGCCGGCCTGGAGTGGCCCGGCGCCGACGGCTGCGCCGGGCACTCCGACGGCGACGTCGCCGCGCACGCGCTCACCGACGCCGTCCTCTCCGCCGCCGGTCTCGGCGACATCGGCGGCCTGCTGGGCACCGACGACCCGCGCTGGGCCGGGGCCCGCGGGGCGGCGGTGCTCGAGCACGTCCGGTCGGTGCTGGCGGCGGCCGGCTGGCGGGTCGGCAACGCCGCGGTGCAGCTCGTCGCGCCCACTCCCAAGCTGGGCCCGCGCCGGGCCGAGGCCGAGGCCGTGCTGTCGGCTGCGCTGGGCGCGCCGGTCAGCGTCACCGCCACCACCACCGACGGGCTGGGGCTGGTCGGCCGGGGCGAGGGGCGGGCGGCGATCGCCACCGCGCTGGTGGTCCGGGCGGCGTCCGGCACGCCGTCCGTAGACTCCGCGCAGTGAGCCTCCGCCTCTTCGACACGGCCGCCCGTGCGGTCCGCGACTTCACGCCCCTGCGTGCTGGTGCGGCGTCGATGTACGTCTGCGGGCTCACGGTGCAGGGCCCGCCGCACGTCGGCCACGTCCGCGCCGCGCTGTCGTTCGACGTCCTCCGCCGCTGGCTGACCGCCTCCGGGCTCGAGGTCACCTACGTCCGGAACGTCACCGACATCGACGACAAGATCCTCACCAAGGCCGCCGAGCACGACGTGCCGTGGTGGGCGTGGGCCTACCGGTACGAGCTGGCGTGCACGCAGGCCTACGACGTCCTCGGGGTGCTGCCGCCGACCTACGAGCCGCGCGCCACCGGCCACGTGCCCGACATGGTCACGCTGATGCAGCGGCTGATCGACCGCGGCCACGCCTACCCGGTCGACGGCGACGTCTACTTCGACGTCCGCTCGTTCCCCGAGTACGGCGCCCTGACCGGCCAGAAGCTCGCCGACCTGCAGCCGGCGGCCGACACCGACAGCGACGAGCGCAAGCGCGACCCGCGCGACTTCGCCCTGTGGAAGGCGGCCAAGCCCGGCGAGCCGGAGACCGCCTCGTGGGAGACGCCCTGGGGCCGCGGCCGGCCCGGCTGGCACCTGGAGTGCTCGGCGATGGCCCGCCGCTACCTCGGTGCCGACTTCGACATCCACGGCGGCGGCCTGGACCTGCGCTTCCCGCACCACGAGAACGAGCAGGCGCAGTCCCGCGCCGCCGGTGACGGCTTCGCCCGGTACTGGCTGCACAACGGCTGGGTGACCCTCGGCGGCGAGAAGATGAGCAAGTCGATGGGCAACACCGCGCTGGTCTCCGAGGTGGTCCAGCGGGTGCGGCCGGTCGAGCTGCGCTACTACCTCGTCGCGCCGCACTACCGCTCGACGATCGAGTTCACCGACGCCGCGCTCGAGGAGGCGGGGTCGGCCTACCGGCGCCTGGAGTCGTTCGTGCGCCGGGCCGCCGAGCGGGTCGGCCCCGACGCCGGCGAGCCCGCCCTCGCGCCGGAGTTCCGTGCCGCGCTCGACGACGACCTGGGCACCCCGGCCGCGGTCGCCGCGGTGCACGAGGCCGTCCGCGCCGGCAACACCGCCCTGGCCGACGGGGACGACGCCGCCACCGCGGCCGCCCTCGGCTCGGTGCGGGCGATGCTCGGCGTGCTCGGCCTGGACCCGCTCGACCCCCGCTGGGCCGGCGCGGGCGGCGACGACCGCCTGGCCGAGGTCACCGACGGGCTGGTGAAGCTGGCCCTGGAGCAGCGGCAGGCCGCCCGCGCCCGCAAGGACTTCGCGGCAGCCGACGCGCTGCGCGACCAGCTCGCCACCCTGGGCGTGCAGGTCGAGGACACCCCCCAGGGACCCCGATGGGAGCTGAGCCGCTGATGGCCGGCAACAGCCAGCGACGGGGCCGCAGCAGCGGCGCCGGCAAGAAGGGCGCCACGGCCGGGACCGGCGGCAAGAACCGTCGCTCCCTGGCCGGGCGTGGGGCCACCCCGCCGGCCGAGATGCGCACCGGGCACCCCGCCCAGCGCCGCGCGCAGGCCGACGCCCGCCGCCGTGCGGAGCGCGACCGCAGCCGGCAGCGTGCCGAGGAGGCGCCGGAGCTGCTGCTGGGCCGCAACCCCGTCGTCGAGGCGCTGCGCGCGCAGATCCCGGCGACCTCGCTCTACGTCGTCGTCGGCGACCAGACCCGCGGCGGCACCGACGAGCGGATCGCCGAGGCGGTGCAGCTGGCCGCCGACCGCGGGCTGCCGCTGCTCGAGGTGGGCAAGGCCGAGTTCGACCGGATGTCGGGCGGGGCGCTGCACCAGGGCATCGGGCTGCAGGTCCCGCCCTACGACTACGCCCACCCCGACGACCTGCTCGACCTGGCGCGGAACTCCGGCCGGCCGCCGCTCATCGTGGCGATGGACGGCGTGACCGACCCCCGCAACCTCGGTGCGGTCGTGCGCTCGGCGGCCGCCTTCGACGCGCACGGCGTCGTCGTGCCGCAGCGCCGCTCGGTCGGCATGACCGCCTCGGCCTGGCGCACCAGCGCCGGCGCCGCGGCCCGCCTCAGGGTGGCCCGCGCGGTCAACCTGGCCCGGGCGCTGGGCTCCTACCAGGACGCCGGGCTGCAGACGGTCGGCCTGGCCGGTGACGGCGACGTCGACCTGCACGAGTACGACGGCTTCGCCGACCCGGTCGCGCTGGTGGTGGGCGCCGAGGGCGCGGGGCTGTCGCGGCTGGTGCGCGAGCGCTGCGACGTCGTCGTCCGCATCCCGATCGACCGGGACACCGAGTCGCTCAACGTGAGCGTCGCCGCCGGGATCGCGCTGTACGCCGCGGCGCAGGCCCGCCGCTGAACCGGAGTGCCAGGGGCGCGTTTTCCGCGCCGTGGCACTCCGCTCAGCCCAGCAGCTGGGCGACGGTGTAGATGACCAGCCCGGCCAGGCCGCCGACGACGGTGCCGTTGATCCGGATGAACTGCAGGTCGCGCCCGACCTGCAGCTCGATCCGCCGGCTGGTCTCCTCGGTGTCCCAGCGGGCGACCGTGCTGCCCACGACGTCGGCCAGGTCGCCGGAGAACCGCTCGACCAGGTAGCCGGCCACCCGGCGGGACTGCCGCTGCACCTGCTCGCGCACGGTGGGGTCGGTCTGCAGCAGCCGGGCGCCGTCGCGGATCAGCGATGCCACGCGGGACCGCAGCTCCGAGTCGGGGTCGGCGGCCGCGGCGAGGAAGGCGTTCTTCGCGTTGGTCCACAGCGAGCCCGACCAGGCGCGGATGGCCGGGTGCTCGAGGAGGTCCTTCTTGAACTCCTCGACCCGCGCCGCGGTCGCCGGGTCGGTGCGCAGCGCGTGCACGTAGGCGCGCAGCCGGGCGTCGTAGACGCGGCGCAGCTCGTGGTGCCGGTCGTCGCCGACTTCCTCCAGGAACTGCTGGACGCCGGTGAACGCGCGGTTGAACACCCGGTCGTCGACCCAGTCGGGCACCCACGCGGGTGAGGCGTCGCCGAGCTGGGCGCGGAAGACGACGCGGTTCTCCTCCAGGAAGCGGGCCATGAACCGCAGCGCGGCCGACAGCACCTCCTGGTGCCGGTCGCCGTCGACCACCAGCTCCAGCACCCGCGCGAGCACCGGCGCGGCCGGCGTCTCGTGCAGCTTGCGGTCCACCAGGCCGGCGACGGCCGGCTGCAGGTCCTCGTCGCGGAGCAGGTCGGTCAGCCCGGACAGCGCGGCGGCGGCGTCACCGGCCAGCCGCTCCGCGCGGCCGGGGGCGGCCAGGAAGGCGCCGAGCCGGCCGGGGACGTCGATGGTGGCCAGCTTCTCCTCGACGACGGCGCGGGTCAGGAAGTTCTCCTGCACGAAGGTGCCCAGGCTGGCGCCGATCTGGTCCTTCTTCCGCGGGATGATCGCGGTGTGCGGGATCGGCAGCCGCAGCGGGTGCCGGAACAGCGCGGTCACGGCGAACCAGTCGGCCAGCGCCCCGACCATCGAGGCCTCGGCGGTGGCCCGCACGTAGCCCACCCATGCGCCGGCCTCGGACCCGATCAGCACGCAGGCCAGGAAGACGGCCGCGGCCAGCAGGAACAGGCCGGTGGCCAGCCGCTTCATGCGGGCCAGTGCGCGGGCCCGTTCCGGATCGTCGAGGGAGCCCGCGAGCGGCGCGGTCGGTCGGGGTGCCGGCACTCGACGAGCCTAGGCACCCCGCGTGCCGCGCCGCTGCCCGGTCAGTTCGCGGCGGTCCCGAGCGTGACGGCCACCGTGGTGGTCTCGCCGTCGCGCCGGACGGTGAGGGTGATGTCGTCGCCGGGGGCGGCGCTGCGCACCGCGGCGGTGAGCTCGGTCGAGGTGGTGATCGGCCGGTCGCCGACGGCGGTGATCACGTCGCCGGTGCGCAGCCCGGCGTCGGCGGCGGGGGAGTCGGACTGCACCTGCATCACCTGGGCGCCGGTGCCGATCTCCGCGTTGGCGTCGTCGGCCGCCGTCCGGGTGCTGACGCCCAGGTAGGCGGTGTCGGCGGTGCCGTCGGCGATGATCTCCTCCGCGATCCGCTGGGCGGTGTTGCTCGGGATCGCGAAGCCGACGCCGATGTTGCCGCTCTGGGACGACGAGCCGGGGGCGCCGGAGGCGACCGAGGCGATCGCGGTGTTGATGCCGATCACCTGGCCGGCCGCGTCGACCAGGGCGCCGCCGGAGTTCCCGGGGTTGATCGCCGCGTCGGTCTGCAGCGCGTCGATGACGGTGGCGTCGCCCTCGGTGGAGCCGGTGGCCACCGCGCGGTCGGTGGCGCTGATGATGCCGTTGGTCACGGTGTCCGAGAGCCCGAGCGGGGCGCCGATGGCCACGGCGAGGTCGCCGACCTGCACGTCGTCGGAGTCGGCGAACGTGGCCGGGATCAGGCCGCTGGCGCCGTCCAGCTTCAGCACGGCGAGGTCGGAGACCGGGTCGGTGCCCACGACCTCGGCGTCGTAGACGGTGCCGTCCGCCGTGCGCACCTGGACGGTCGCGGTGTCGGTGCTGCTGTCGAGGGTGACGACGTGGTTGTTGGTGACCACGTAGCCGTCCTCGGTGAGGACGACGCCGGAGCCGCTGCCCGAGCCGCCGGGCGAGGTGACGTAGACGGTGACCACGCTCGGCGTGGCCTTGGCGGCCGCGGCGGTGACCGCGGTGGCGTTCTCGGGGTCGGTGATGGTGACGTTCTGCGCCGCGACGGGGGTCGTGCCGCCGCCGAGGCCGGTGCCGTCGGCCAGGGCGACCACGCCGGCTCCGGCGCCACCGCCGATGAGGGCGCCGGCCAGCAGGCCGGCCACCCCGATCCGCACCCGGCCCGACCGCCGCCGGGCCGGGGCCGGCGGCGGCACCTGCGCGTGGGGGCCGGCGGCGTGCCAGACGGGCGGCGCCGGCGGCGTCGGCCGGGCCCAGAGCGGGGGCACGCCCTGCGTGCCCTGGGGGCCGGTGCTGCCGTGGGGGGTGGCGCCCGCGGGACCCTGCTCGGTCATCTGTGGTTCCTCCTCCGGTGGGCGGCCGACTGCCGCCTTCCTGGGGACGACGATCGGCGGGCACCCTCGGGCGCGGCTGCAGGCTGCCTGTGAGGTGCCTGGACGCCGGAGGACACGCCACGGTGCGTGTGCAAGTGGCCGCGGAGTGGGTAGGGGAGGGCTTCGAGCCACCGCTCCGGCGGTGCCCGTCCCTCCTCGTCCGGCCTGCTCCCCGGAGGCTGTCCCGTGCGCATCCACGGCCTCGTCCCCCGCCTCCTCGTGGGCCTCGCCCTGCTCGTCGGCGGAGGGCTGGCCCTCGTCGGCGGGCTCTCGCTGCGGCCGGCCGGGCTGCTCGCGATCGGCCTGGCCGCCGCGGTCACCGGCGCCCTCGCCGCGGGCATCGCCCGCGAGGGCAACGATCACGACCTGCGGGCCACCGTCGAAGCGGCCTGGCAGGCGGCCGCGTGCACCGTGGCGGTGCTGCTGGTGCTGTGCGGCACGTCGGCCGTCGGCGGAGCCCTGCTGACGGTGGTGGTGGGCTGCGTCGGCGCGGTGGCGGCGCTGGTCGTGTGGTGGGTCCGCTCGGCGGCCCGCCCGGCCGGCGGGCCGGCGCGTCCGGCGCCGGTCCAGGACCGGCCGGCCGGCCGTGCCGACTCCGTCTCCTTCCTCGCGCCGGTGCGGGTGCTCTCCACCGAGGACCTCGGCCGCGAGTGGCTGCGGACGTCGGTCGCGCTGTCCTCGTCGCTGGACCCCTCCGCCCGCCAGACGATCGTGCGACGGCGGCAGGAGACCCTCGACGAGCTGGAGCGGCGGGACCCGGTCGGCTTCGCCCGGTGGCTGGCCGCCGGGCCGCTGCCCGGAGCCGATCCGGCGCGCTACCTCGACGGCAACGCCGCCAGCGACGCGGCCTGAGGCCCGCTCAGCCGCGGGTCGGGCCGAAGACGGTCTCGGTCTCGATGTTCAGGACGATCTCGCAGTCGCAGAACACGGCGTAGGAGTCGAACGCCTCGTTCAGCTGGCCGACGTCGACGTCGTGCTCCCGGGCCCACGCGACGGTCGCCCGGCGGGTGTGGTCGCACCCCTCGTCGGTGACCGCCTGGTCGACGGCGTCGAGCAGGTCCTCCAGCTGGTCCCGGTCGATCGGCATGAGCGCGCTCTGCGCGGCGTGCTGCTCGCGGGCGTGGGCGTCCACCAGTCGCTTGCGCCGGGCCTTCTCGTCCTTCGAGATCACGGCCGGAGCATCCGGCCTGCTGGAAGGGCTGTCCACCCGGCCGCCGGCGGGTCTATCGTGCGTCCCGGGCGAGCCTCACGCCCAACCCCAGACCGGTTCTCCACGCGGGTCGGCGCCGCGGGGCAAAGGGGACTCCGAGAGCCTCGGGGCGCTGCAGGGCCGGCACGTCTCCCTTCGGATCGATGCCACGGCTGCTGCGGCGCACGGTGCGTGGAGCCGTCGCCGCGGGCGCAGCCGGGAGAGTCCGACCATGACCACGGCCAAGCAGCTCAAGGCGCGGGTGCGCGCGCGGATGGCCCGGACCGGCGAGCGCTACGCCGTCGCCCGGGCCCACGTCGTCGGCGGCGCGGCCGGCACCGGTCCCGTCGTCGACGGGGGGTGGACCCTGCGCGGTGGCACCGATCCGGACACCGCGGCGCTGGCCAACGTGCTCGCCCACCGCGCGGTCACCGGTCCCGGCGGCCCGTTGAGCGAGCCGCTGCTGTTCCTCGTCGGCGGCGGGCTCGGCGCCGGCTACATCCTCTGGGAGTTCGCCCACGACGACAGCCGGGTGGTCACCCTCGGGTTCACCCACTCCTGGCAGTACTTCGACCGGCGGCTGGCGACCATGGTCGACCGGCTCGGCCTGGACGTCGCCTGGTCGCGGACGGGCGGCGCCGAGGGAGCGGCCCGGGCGCTGGCCTCGACGCTGGCCGCCGGGGACCCGGCGATCGTCTGGCCGGACCGCTACCACCTCGGGTACTGGAACCTGCCGGCGTTCCTCGACGGGCACGGCGGCGACCCGGTGGTCGCCTACGCCGCCGCCGGTGGGCGGGTGCACGTCGACGACCGCACGCTGGCGCCGCTGACCGTGGCGGTCGCGGACCTGGACCGGGCGCGGGCCCGGGTGGGCAGCTACCGCAACACGATGCTCGTCGTCCGGAGCGCGGACGCCGTCGTCCCCGGCGACCGGCTGCGCGCCGCCGTGCGCGCCGGGCTCGAGGCCGGCGTCGACCACCTCGGCGGGACGTCGACCTCCTTCGCGCTGCCGGCCTGGCGGAAGTGGGCGCGGCTGCTGGTCGACCCGCGGGCCGCGAAGGGGTGGCCGACGGTCTTCGCCGACCGGCGCGGGCTGCTGGGAGCCCTGGCCAGCGTGTGGGAGGGCGTCGAGCCGGCCGGGATGTCCGGCGGGCACCTGCGCGGGCTGTTCGCCGACGGGCTCGAGCAGGCCGCCGCCGTGCTCGACGAGCCGGACCTGGCCGCGGAGGCGCCGCGGTGGCGGGAGATCGCCGAGCTGTGGCACGCCCTCGCGGAGACGGCGCTGCCGGACGACGTCCCGGCGGTCGCCCGGCTGCGGGAGCTCACCGCGACGGTCACCGGAGCGGTCGCCGAGGGCGACGTGAGTGCCGCTGAGCGGGCGGCCGCCGCCGGGGAGCTGTGGCGGCTGCGGGCCGAGCACGCCGGGGCGCCGCCGCTGGACGAGGAGCGCCTCGCGGCGGTGCTGACCGGCATGAGCAGTCGGCTGATGGCGATCCACGACGCGGAGGCGGCGGCGGTGGCCCGTCTCGGAGCGGTCCTGGGCCGGCGATGAGTTTCCTCCGCTCCGGCCGTCCACCCTCCGACGACGACGCAGGAGGAACCACGTGACCCAGCTGGTGCGAGTCCAGAACTTCACCGTCTCGAGCGACGGCTTCGGCGCGGGTGAGGGGCAGAGCCTGGAGCGGCCGTTCGGCCACGCCGACCCGGGCGTGCTGATGGCCTGGGCCCTCGCCACGGCCAGCTTCCCCAACCGCAGCGCCCCCGGCGGGAGCCGCGGCCTGGACGACTACTTCACGCGCGACTTCTCCCACGGCATCGGCGCGGAGATCATGGGACGCAACAAGTTCAGCCCGCACCGTGGGCCGTGGCAGGACCACGAGTGGCGCGGCTGGTGGGGGGAGGAGCCGCCGTTCCACACGCCCGTCTTCGTGATGACCCACCACGAGCGGCCGTCGTTCACGCTCGCCGACACCACGTTCCACTTCGTCAGCGGGACGCCGGCGGAGGTGCTCGGGCAGGCGAAGGAGGCGGCCGGGGAGAAGGACGTCCGGCTCGGCGGCGGGGCGACGAGCATCCGCCAGTTCCTCGACGCGGACCTGGTCGACACCCTGCACGTGGCGGTGGCGCCGGTGGAGCTCGGGACGGGCACGCGGCTCTGGGAGTCACCCGACGAGCTGCGCGACCGCTTCCACGTGGACGTCGTCCCGAGCAGCAGCGGGGTCACGCACCACCTGTTCTGGCGGAAGTGACGCGAGACGTTCCTGCGTGAACGTCTCGCATGCGAAACGTTCCCGCGGGAACGCCGTCGCGCTCGGGTCGGGCAGCGGCTGCCGGCCCGGGCCGACGATGTCCTCCTCGCGCTGTCCCTATCCTTGCCCCGGGACGTCGTCCCGTGCCGACGTGGCGCAACTGGCAGCGCACCCGACTTGTAATCGGGCGGTTGGGGGTTCGAGTCCCCCCGTCGGCTCCCTGGCGGGCTCGCCTCAGTCGAAGCTGCCGGCCCCGTCGCGGCGGTAGGGCGAGAGCCGCTCGACCCGGGCCCGCTCGGCACGCTCCTCCCGGAGCCGGGCCGCCGTGCCCGACGGGTACCCGGCCTTGGCCACCCGGTGCTCGGTGGTCTCCACCATGAAGGCCACGGAGTAGAGCAGGCCGACCAGCAGGCCCCCGAACGCGACGGTGAGACGGTAGGAGAGCGGCACCGGCACGAGCAGGCAGGCCACCACCAGCGGCGACATCTGCACCAGCGCCCGCAGCACGTGCCGGCGCACCCAGCCCGGGCGCGTGGTGTCCGACAGCACCCAGGGCGCGTACCGCTCCGGCAGGCCGCCGCCGAGGGCGTACCAGAGCCACCGGCCGACGCCCGGTCGGACCGCCGGCGCGGAGGAGGACCGCTGCGTGCGCACGCCTCGACGGTAGGCCTCCGGAAGGCGTTGCCGCAGCGGCCCGGAGGCGAGCAGACTGCGCGGCGCAGGCGTGCGTCGGTGAGCCCCCGGGAGGCCCCGTGCAGATCAGCCAGGTGCTCCGTCGCAAGGGGGCCGAGGTGGCCACCGTCGACCGCGGGACGAGCGTGCGCGCCGCGCTCGAGGTGCTCGCCCGGAAGGGGATCGGGGCGCTGGTCGTCTCGCCCGACGGGCGCGCCATCGAGGGCATCGTCTCGGAGCGGGACGTCGTCCGCGCGCTCGACGCCCGGGGCGCGGGGCTGCTCGCCGAACCGGTCGAGGCGCTCATGACCGCCGAGGTGCGCACCTGCGTGCCCACCGCTTCGGTGCACGACCTGGCGCGCACGATGACCGACCACCGCATCCGGCACGTGCCCGTGGTCGACGAGGCCGGGCTGCTGCTCGGCATCGTCTCCATCGGCGACGTCGTCAAGGCCCGGCTGGACGAGCTCGAGGAGGAACGGGCCCAGCTGGTCGACTACATCCAGACGGCCTGACCGCCCGGCGTACCGTCGCCTCCCGTGGGCGAGCGGCAGCTGGGAGTGGTGTCCGGGCTGTCGGCCTACCTGCTGTGGGGCGTGTTCCCCCTGTACTTCCGGCTGCTCGAGCCCGCCGGCGGGCTGGAGATCGTCGCCCACCGGGTGATCTGGTCGCTGGTCTTCGTCGGGCTGCTGCTCACCGCGATCCGCCGCTGGCAGGCGGTGCCGGCGGCGGTCACCGACCGGCGCACGCTCCTGGTGCTGGCCGGGGCCTCGCTGCTGATCGCGGTGAACTGGCTGGTCTTCGTCTACGGCGTGAACGCCGGGCACGTCGTGGAGACCTCGCTCGGGTACTTCATCAACCCCCTGGTCAGCGTGCTGCTCGGCGTCGTCTTCTTCAGCGAGCGGCTGCGCCCGCTGCAGTGGGTGGCGGTCGGCATCGCCGCGGTCGCCGTGATCGTGCTGACCGTCGACTACGGCCGCCCGCCGTGGATCGCGCTCGCCCTGGCCGGCAGCTTCGGCTTGTACGGGCTCATGAAGAAGCTGGTGCGGGTCGAGGCCGCGCCCGGCCTCTTCGTCGAGACGGCGCTGATGGTGGTGCCGGCGGTCGGCGTGCTGCTCGTGCTGCACGGCCGCGGCGAGGGCACCTTCGGCAACGTCGGCACCGGACACCTGCTCCTGCTGCTGAGCACGGGCGTCGCCACCGCGATCCCGCTGCTGCTCTTCGCCGCCGCCACGCGCCGCATCCCGCTGTCCACCGTCGGCCTGCTGCAGTACGTGACGCCGCTGATGCAGCTGGGCCTCGGCGTCTTCGTCTTCCACGAGCCCATGCCGCCCGCGCGGCTGGCCGGCTTCGTCATCGTCTGGGTCGCGCTGGCCGTCTTCACCGCCGACAGCATCCGGACGGCGCGCTCGGCGGCCCGCCGCGCCGCCGCTGCGCCCGTCGTCGCGCCGGTCTGAGCACGACCCGCTGCGCCGGGGCGAGGTTGTCGGTGCCCGGGGCTACGGTCGACCCAGCGCGCCGGCACGCGAGCGCGCGGTACGACGAAGGACGTCCGATGGAACCCGAACGAGCCTCCGCGGTCTCCCCGCCGGGGGGCGAGTCGGTCGCGGGAGCACCCGCACCCGAGCTCACCCGCCGCGAGCACGAGATGCTGGCCTTCGAGCGGCAGTGGTGGCGCCACGCCGGCGCCAAGGAGACGGCGATCCGCGAGCAGTTCGGCCTCGCGCCGACCCGCTACTACCAGGCACTGAACGCGCTGGTCGACCGGCCTGCGGCACTGGCCGCCGACCCCCTCCTGGTCCGCCGGCTGCGCCGGCTGCGCGCCGCGCGCGGGCAGCGGCGACAGGCCAGCCTCCTGGGCAAGGACACCTGAGCCGTTTAGATTTGGTCACCGTGGGCAGGCACGCCGCGCCAGGCGGTGACGTACCGGACCGGGGGACCCCTCCGGTCCAGCAGGGTCGTCGCCGGACGGACGCCGCGGACGCCGTGCCGCCGGGCGGTCTCCCGGCCGACGCGGATCTGAGCGACCACCCCACGACGCCGGGGCGCAGCCGCGCCGACCGGCGCCGTGACGGGCTGCTCGAGGCCGGGATCGACCCCGGCCGACGGCCGCCCCGCGTGCCCCGGCCCGCCCCGACGGCCGGCCGCGGCCGCCCGGCCGAGCCGGCCCCGCCGAGCCGGCCGCGCGCCACCACCCCGCCGGCGGTGGCTCCCGTCCACACCGGCCCGCGCACCGCCGTCGCGCCGTTCCCGGCGGTGCCCGCCCCGGGGCTCACCGAGCACCCCTCAGCGCCGCTGCCCGACGTCGCGCCGCCGGCCGGGCCGCGCACCAGCATCGCGCCGTTCCAGGCGGTGCCCGCGCCCGCCCCGACCGAGCACCCCTCGGCTCCGCTGCCCGACGTCGCGGCCGGCTTTCCGCTGACCGCGCCCGCCGACGCCCCCGACCCGACCCGCGAGCGGTCCGCCGGCGGCACGGGCTGGGACAGCGGGTGGCGCGAGGAGCCACGAGCCGCAGCCGCGGACGCGCTCTGGTCCGCCGCTCCGCCGGCGCCGGCCCCCGCGCCCGCCGGCCCGGCCGCCCACCCCGCCTACGTCGACTGGACCCGCCCGTCGGGCCCGGACGCCGCACCGGCTCCCGCCACCACCGCCATCCCCGACCGCGAGGTCAACCGCGGCCGGCAGCGCCGGTCCGAACCCGTGCCGCCGACCGCGGCGATCGTCGAGGACGAGCCGGAGTCCCTCGACCGGCTCGCGCCCGCCACCGGCGAGAACGCCCCGGCCGGGCCGACCACCGGGGGTACCGGCGTGGTCGGGAGCCGCGCCGCCGACCGCGCCGAGCGGCAGGCCGCCGACGCCGAGCGCCGCCGGGTGGCCAAGAAGAACGGCGTCCGCCTGCCGCGGATCACCGACGACGAGGACGAGCAGCCCCGCCGCCCCCGCCGGCGCGCCCTCGCCGTGCTCGCGGTGGTGCTCGTCGCGCTCGCCGTCCTCGGCGTCTACTCCTTCACCTCGCCGGCCACGCAGGAGGCCTCCGACGGCCGCGCCGCGGCCGCGCCGACCACCAGCGCGGCTCCCGCGCCGCCCACCGCGGCCCTCCCGCCCCTGACCGTCGACCCGCTGCCGCCGGTGGACACCGCGCCGGCCGCCCCCGTCCGCGTCCCGGTGACCGTGCTCAACGCCACCTCGGTCACCGGCCTGGCCGCCGACGTCGCCGAGGCGGTCGGCACGCAGGGCTGGACGTCGGCCGGCGTGGGCGCCTACGAGGGCGGCGACGTGCCGGTGACCACCGTGTTCTTCACCGCCGGGAACGAGGAGCAGCGCCAGTCCGCGCTGCAGATGGTCGACGCCTTCCCGGGCCTGGTCGCCGGTCCGGCCGAGCGGTTCTTCGAGGTCCCCGGGGTGAGCGACCCCGGTCTGGTGGTCGTCGCCGCGGGCGACTGGCGCCCCTGAGCGACCTGCTCGCCGGAGCGCGGAACACGGTCGGGCGTCCGTCCGTTGGGCGCTGCGTGCGCCGCCCTCTCCGCGGGCTCGTCCGTCTCCGCCCGCGCTCCGGCGCCCGCGCGACGTCCGCTGCCCTGCTCGCCCTGCTGCTCGCCGGTGGCCTGACCGTCTCGCTGCCCGCCGCGCCCGCGGCGGCCGCCGAGGACGTCGCCACCGAGGACGCCCGCGTGCCCTCCGGCACCGGGGCCGACGCCGTCGAGCTGGACACCACGGTGTACGTGCCCGAGTCGGCCACCGCCGACAGCCCGGCGCCGGCCGTCGTCCTGGCGCACGGCTTCGGCGGCAGCAAGGACTCCGTCGCCGACGACGCCCGCGACCTCGCGGAGCGCGGTTTCGTGGTGCTCACGTACTCCGCGCGCGGGTTCGGCGCCAGCACCGGCCTGATCGGCCTGGACGACCCCCGCTACGAGGTCGCCGACCTGTCCACGCTGCTCGACCGGCTGGCCGAGCGCGACGACGTCCTCCTCGACGGGGACGGCGACCCCCGGGTCGGCGTCGCCGGCGGCTCGTACGGCGGCGCGCTGGCGCTGCTCGGCGCGGCCTACGACGACCGGGTCGACGCGATCGCCCCGCAGATCACCTGGAACTCGCTGACCAGCGCGCTGTTCCCCGACTCGACGGGCACCGTCGACGACGGCACCCCGGCGGCCACCCCGCTGGACAGCGACACCGGCGTCTTCAAGCAGATGTGGGCCGGCCTGTTCTTCGGGGTCGGCTCGGTGCCGACCGGCGGCCTGCTGGCCGCGCTCGGCGGGGGCGGGGGTGCCGGCGGCGGCTCGAACGGCGACCGGCCGGCGTTCGACCCGGCGTCGCTGGACCCGGAGACCGTCGAGCAGGCGCTGGCCTGCGGCAGGTTCCGCCCGGAGATCTGCGCGGCCTACCAGGACGCCGCGACCACCGGCACGCTCACGCCCGAGGTCGCCGAGATCCTCGACCGCAACAGCCCGGCCGGCGTCCTCGACCGGATCTCCGCCCCCACGCTGCTGGTGCAGGGCACCCAGGACTCGCTGTTCGGCCTCGGCCACGCCGACGCCAACGCCCGCGGCATCGCCGCGAACGGCACGCCGGTCCGCGTCGTCTGGTACGCCGGCGGGCACGACGGGCAGGCCTCCGACCGGGTCACCGCCGACCTCCGCGAGCAGGTCGCCGGCTGGTTCTCCTGGTACCTGCGCGACGAGGACGACCCCGAGCGCGGCACCGACCCCGGCACCGGCTTCGAGTTCCCGGCGCCGACCGGGCTGGGCGGCGGCTCCGGGCTGTCGGTGCAGGGCGGCTCGCAGACCGTCGTCGCCGCCGCCTACCCGGGGCTGGACGGCGAGGACGCCGCCGAGCGCCGCACGGTCGCCGTCGCCGGCCCCACCCAGCCGGTGGTGACGCCGGCCGGCGGAGCACCCGCGGCGATCACCACCGTGCCCGGGCTCGGCGCCCTGACCTCCGCCCTGGGCGGCACGACGATCGAGATCCCCGGCCAGTTCGCCGTCTTCGACAGCCGGCCGCTGGACGGCGCCGTCGAGGTGGTCGGCGCACCGACCGTCGACCTCGCCGTCGCCTCGCCGACCGGCACCGCGACGCTGTTCGCCAAGCTCTACGACGTCGGCCCCGACGGGTCCATGACGCTGCCCTCGGGCCTGGTCGCCCCCGTCAGCCTGACCGGCGTCTCCACCGACGTCGCCGCCCCGACGACGGTGCCGGTGACCCTGCCGGCGATCGTGCACCGGTTCGAGGCCGGCCACACCATGCGGATCGTCGTCTCCACCACCGACCAGGCGTTCGCGCTGCCCGACGAGCCGACGATCTACTCCGTCGCGCTGGCCGACGGCGACGGCGCGGTGCTGGCCGTCCCCGAGGTCGCGGCCGGCCCGCAGTCCGAGGGCAGCGTCTCCCGCTGGTGGGTGCTGCTGGCCGTGGTCGTGGGCCTGGGCCTGCTCGGCTGGCTGGCCGCGGTCCTGTGGGGCCGCCGGCGGCGGCGCCGGGTGTCGGAGGTCGAGCCCGACGGCGAGGACGTGCCGCTGCGCTTCGAGGGGGTGACCAAGGCGTACAAGGACGGCTTCGTCGCCGTCCGGGACCTCTCGTTCGAGGTCCGCCGCGGCCAGGTGCTCGGCCTGCTCGGCCCGAACGGGGCGGGCAAGACCACCTCGCTGCGGATGCTCATGGGTCTCATCCGGCCGACCTCCGGGCGGATCAGCATCTTCGGGCACGCCGCCGGCCCGGGCGCGCCGGTGCTGTCCCGGCTCGGCTCGTTCGTGGAGGGCACCGGCCTGCAGCCGCACCTGTCCGGCCGCGACAACCTGCGGCTGTACTGGGCGGCCACCGGCCGGCCGGCCGAGGACGCGCACATGGAGGAGGCGATCGAGGTCGCCGGCCTCGGTGCGGCGATCGACCGTCCCGTGCGCCGCTACAGCCAGGGCATGCGCCAGCGGGTGGCGATCGCCCAGGCCATGCTCGGCCTGCCCGACCTGCTGGTGCTCGACGAGCCGACCAACGGGCTGGACCCGCCGCAGATCCACGCCATGCGCGAGGTGCTGCGGTCCTACGCCGCGACCGGCCGGACGGTGATCGTCTCCAGCCACCTGCTCAGCGAGATCGAGCAGACCTGCAGCCACGTCGTCGTCATGGCCAAGGGGCAGAAGATCGCCCAGGGCACGGTCGAGGAGATCGTCGGCACCGGCGGCTCGGTGCTGGTCGGGCTGACCGACGAGGCCGAGACCGAGCGCGCGGTGCAGGTGCTGTCCGGGCTGCCCGGCGTCGCCGCCGAGCGCACCGACGAGGGCCTGGTCGCCGACCTCGGTCCGGAGACCAGCCGTGCCACCGCGCTGCAGGCGCTGGTCGAGGCCGGCGTCGGTGTCGACCAGTTCACGCCGCGGCGGCGGCTCGAGGACGCCTTCCTGGCGCTGGTGGGGGAGTCGTGAGAACGACGGGCGAGGGAGCATCGCAGGGAGCGCCAGCCACCGAGGAGCGGATCGAGTCCGGAGTCGAACCGATGAGCGTGAGCACGACGAACGAGCACGTGCAGGCGACCGGCGCGGTCGCGGGCTACCGGCCCGAGCGGACCCTGCGGCTGTCGGTGGAGCTGCGCCGGCAGTTCAAGCGGCGCCGCACGCTGGGCGTGCTCGTGCTGATGATCGCCCTGCCGCTGGTGCTCATCGCGGCGCTGCAGCTGGGCGCCAGCGAGAACGCCCAGCAGAACAGCCGGCTCAACCTGGTCGACGTCGCGACGGCGAGCGGGCTGAACTTCACGCTGTTCGTGCTCTTCGCGACCACGAGCTTCTTCCTCGTAGTGGTGTTCGCGCTGTTCTTCGGCGACACCGTGGCGGTCGAGGCCCAGTGGGGGTCGCTGCGCTACGCGCTGGCCACCCCGATCCCGCGGATGCGGCTGCTCCGGCAGAAGTGGCTGGCCGCGCTGGTGCTCTCGGTCGGGGCGCTGGTGCTCGTGGTGGTCGTCGCGCTGGTCGCCGGGGGCATCGCGTTCGGCTTCGAGGCGATCCAGACGCCGATCGGGGTGACCCTCCCGCAGGGCGAGGGGCTGCTGCGGCTGGCCGGGATGGTCGGCTACCTCGCCGTCCACCTGCTCGTCGTCGGCACGCTGGCGTTCTGGCTGTCCACGGTCACCGACGCGCCGCTGGCCGCCGTCGGCGGGGCGGTGTTCACGATGTTCGTGTTCGCGATCCTCGACCAGGTGGAGCAGCTCGGCGGGATCCGGGACTGGTTCCCGACCGCCGAGGAGTTCGCCTGGACCGACCTGCTGCAGACGCCGGTCGACTCCGGGGACCTCTTCCGCGGCGTCATCCAGTCGCTGGTCTACGCCGTCGTCTTCACCGCGCTGGGCTTCCGGCACTTCGCCCGCCGGGACGTCACCAGCTGAGCTGATCGGAGTGCCACGGGCGCGGAAACCGCGCCGTGGCACTCCGATCAGAGCGAGGCGAGGACCGCCTCGGCCCAGCCGTCGCCCATGGCGGCCCCGGCCACGGTGACGTTGGGGACGGCGGCCAGCCGCTCGGCCATGCCGTCGACGCGCGCGCCGTTGGCCGGCACCCACAGCCGCCCGACGGCGGGCGCCATCTCCAGGTCGCTGACGCTGTCGCCGATGGCCACCGCGTCCTCCGGGTCCAGGCCCCGCCGCTGCAGGTCCCAGGCGATGGCCGCGCCCTTGTCGATGCCGCGCGGCATGAGGTGGTAGACCCGCGCCGGGCCGCCCGGCTCCAGCCCCATGCGGGGGGAGTACGGGATCGCGCCGTTGTCCTTGAGCGTCAGCCAGCCGTGGCCGAGCTCGGCCAGCTCGGCGTCGACGGCGAGGGTGTCGACCCGCCCGCGCAGCAGCGCGTCGGTGCGGTGGGTGGCGTGCCAGGGCGCGTGCCACTCCAGCTGGCCCGGGTGGCGGGCGAACAGCTCGTCGAGGACCCCGAGCTCGGTCATCACCGACACCGGCTCCCGCCCCGCGTACCGGGCCGGCAGGTCGCCGGTGAGCTCGTGGGTGTCCCGGCCGCCGTTCCAGCCGACCAGCGCGCCCAGCTCGGCGATGGCGCCGTCGGCGGCGAAGATCCGGGCGGCCTCGGCCACCTGCTCGTAGGTGCGGCCGCTGACCAGCACCAGGGGCACCCCGGCGCGGTGCAGCGCGAACAGGGCGGCCGCCGGGCCCTCGGTCAGCTCCCGGTCGGAGGTGTGCCAGAACGACCCCCGCCAGCCCACCATCGTGCCGTCGAGGTCGGTGTAGACGATGCGCGCAGCCACGCGCGCATCCTGACCGTCCGGTGGGCGCTCCCGGCGCGCGGGTACAGTTCCCCCCGTTCCACTCATCCAGAGGGGCAGAGGGACACGGCCCGACGAAGCCCCGGCAACCGCCCCCCGCAGTCGCGGGGCGGCAGGTGCCAATTCCGTCCCGCGCGGCTCGACGGCCCGACGCGGGGAAGATGAGGAGGTAGTCGTCGCATGACCCTGACCGCTCCCGGTTCCGCCCAGGCCGACTCCAGCGCCGGCGGCCCCGTTCCCCCCTGTCCCGCCCGCGGGCTGGTCTGCCGCAACTGCGGCGCCACCTTCGGCCTGGTCGCCGAGCACGCCTGTGCCGAGTGCTTCGGCCCGCTGGAGGTCGACTACGACCCCGAGCTGATGGCCGCGGTGACCCGCGAGCAGATCGAGGCCGGTCCGCAGAACATCTGGCGCTACGCCGCCCTGCTCCCGGTGGGCCAGGACCCGGCCGACCGGGTGAGCCTCGACCCGGGCATGACGCCGCTGGTCCGCGCCGACCGGCTGGCCGCCGAGCTCGGCATCACCGGTGGGCTGTGGGTCAAGGACGACTCGGCCAACCCCACCCACTCGTTCAAGGACCGCGTGGTCAGCCTGGCGGCCACCGCCGCCAAGGGGCTGGGCTACGCCAAGATCGCCGCGGCCTCGACCGGCAACCTGGCCAACTCCGTGGCCGCGCACGCCGCCCGCGTCGGCCTGCCCTCCTACGTCTTCATCCCCGCCGACCTGGAGCCGGGCAAGGTCGTGCAGTCGGCGGTCTACGGCCAGACGCTGGTCGCCGTCGAGGGTTCCTACGACGACGTCAACCGGCTGACCAGCGAGCTCGCCGAGACCGACGAGTTCGAGGACACCGCCTTCGTCAACCAGAACGTGCGGCCGTACTACGCCGAGGGCTCCAAGACCATGGGTTACGAGATCGCCGAGCAGCTCGGCTGGCGGATCCCGGCCCAGGTCGTGATCCCCATGGCCTCGGGCTCGCTGCTCACCAAGGTGGACAAGGCGTTCCGCGAGCTCGCCACCGCGGGCATCGTCGAGGCCACCGAGTGGACGATCTTCGGTGCGCAGTCGGCCGGGTGCGACCCGATCGCCACCGCGTTCGACAACGGCTGGGACGTCGTCAAGCCGGTGAAGCCGACCGGCATCGCCAAGTCGCTGAACATCGGCAACCCCGCCGACGGCCCGTACGCGCTCGACGCGATCCGGCGCACCGGCGGCTCGGTGGGCCGGGTGGGCGACGAGGAGATCGTCCAGGGCATCCGCGACCTGGCCCGCACCACCGGCGTCTTCGCCGAGACCGCCGGCGGGGTGACCGTCGCGGTGCTGCGCCAGCTGGTCGCCGACGGCCGCCTGGACCCGGCCAAGGAGACCGTCGTCCTCAACACGGGGGAGGGGCTGAAGACCCTCGACCCGCTGGAGCCGGTGGTCGGCCCGACGCACACCGTGGAGCCCTCGCTGCGGTCGGTTCGACAGGCGGGGCTCATCGCCTGAGGGCTAGGCTGGTCACCTGACCGGGTGAGGGAACGAGATCGTCCCTCCCTCCGGGTATCGGTCGTGCATCGACCTGGTGTGTTCGATGTCTCCTTGTTGTACGTTCTCGCGCGGTTCGAGTTCCACGTTCGTGTCCGACGGGCGGAAGAGCTGGTTCCCGGTCCCCGGCATCACGGGGGCCGTCCGCACGCACGATCGTGGGAGCGCACGTGGCACAGGGCACCGTGAAGTGGTTCAACGCCGAGAAGGGCTTCGGCTTCATCGCCGTCGACGGCGGCCAGGACGTCTTCGTCCACTACTCGGCCATCCAGATGGACGGGTACAAGTCCCTCGACGAGGGGCAGCGGGTGACCTTCGAGGTCGTCCAGGGCGAGAAGGGTCCGCAGGCCGACGGCGTCCGCGTCGCCTGAGTCCAGCGCCCGAGCGCCCCGCCGAGGCCCGGTCCCCCCTGGGGGCCGGGCCTCGGCCGTTTCCGGGAACAGGCCCCGCCGACCCCCCGTTCTTGCACTCGGCAGGGTCGAGTGCCAGACTCGGGATTGGCACTCGACAGTGCCGAGTGCCAATCAGGTCGGAACGGTGAGGCACCGGTCCGCGGGCCGACGGAGTGCCCGCAGGTATCGGTGTCGTCCGTCGCGGGCGCCGAACCCGGCCGTGCAGCGATCCATGCATGGAGGACATCACCACATGGCCAAGATGATCGCCTTCGAGGAAGAGGCGCGCCGCGGCCTCGAGCGGGGCATGAACACCCTCGCCGACGCCGTCAAGGTGACCCTCGGTCCCAAGGGCCGCAACGTCGTGCTCGAGAAGAAGTGGGGCGCTCCCACCATCACCAACGACGGTGTGAGCATCGCCAAGGAGATCGAGCTCGAGGACCCCTGGGAGAAGATCGGCGCCGAGCTGGTCAAGGAGGTCGCGAAGAAGACCGACGACGTCGCGGGTGACGGCACCACCACCGCCACCGTGCTCGCCCAGGCGCTCGTCCGCGAGGGTCTGCGCAACGTCGCCGCCGGCGCCAACCCGATGGCCCTGAAGAAGGGCATCGAGAAGGCCGTCGAGTCGGTCACCAGCTACCTGCTCTCGACCGCCAAGGACGTCGAGACCAAGGAGCAGATCGCCGCCACCGCGTCGATCTCCGCCGCCGACACCGCCATCGGTGAGCTCATCGCCGAGGCGATGGACAAGGTCGGCAAGGAAGGCGTCATCACCGTCGAGGAGAGCAACACCTTCGGCCTCGAGCTCGAGCTCACCGAGGGCATGCGCTTCGACAAGGGCTACATCTCGCCCTACTTCGTCACCGACGCCGAGCGCATGGAGGCCGTCCTCGACGACCCGTACGTGCTCGTCGTCAACTCGAAGATCAGCACCGTCAAGGACCTCCTCCCGCTGCTGGAGAAGGTCATGCAGTCGGGCAAGCCGCTGGCCATCATCGCCGAGGACGTCGAGGGCGAGGCCCTCGCGACCCTGGTCGTGAACAAGATCCGCGGCACCTTCAAGTCCGTCGCCGTCAAGGCCCCGGGCTTCGGCGACCGCCGCAAGGCCATGCTGACCGACATCGCCATCCTCACCGGTGGCCAGGTCATCAGCGAGGAGGTCGGCCTCAAGCTCGACAACGCCGGCCTCGAGCTGCTGGGCCGCGCCCGCAAGGTCGTCGTCACCAAGGACGAGACGACGATCGTCGAGGGCGCCGGTGACACCGACCAGATCGCCGGCCGGGTGAACCAGATCCGCGCCGAGATCGAGAAGTCGGACTCCGACTACGACCGCGAGAAGCTGCAGGAGCGCCTGGCCAAGCTGGCCGGTGGCGTCGCCGTCATCAAGGCCGGCGCCGCGACCGAGGTCGAGCTCAAGGAGCGCAAGCACCGCATCGAGGACGCGGTGCGCAACGCCAAGGCCGCCGTCGAGGAGGGCATCGTCGCCGGTGGTGGCGTCGCCCTGGCGCAGGCCACCACCGTTGCGTTCGAGAAGCTCGAGCTCGAGGGTGACGAGGCCACCGGTGCCAACATCGTGCGCGTCGCGCTCGAGGCCCCGCTGAAGCAGATCGCCGTCAACGCCGGCCTCGAGGGCGGCGTCGTCGCGGAGAAGGTGCGCAACTCCGAGGTGGGTCACGGCCTCAACGCCGCCACCGGCGAGTACGTCGACCTGGTCGCCAACGGGATCATCGACCCCGCCAAGGTGACCCGCTCGGCGCTGCAGAACGCCGCCTCCATCGCGGCGCTCTTCCTCACCACCGAGGCCGTCATCGCCGACAAGCCGGAGAAGAACGCTCCGGCCATGCCGGGGGCCGACGGCGGCATGGGCGGCATGGACTTCTAAGAGGACCACGTCGCCCCCACGGCACGCTCCGCGTGTCGCGGGTCCCTGCGACGCAGCCTTCCAGCAAGTCCCCGGCAGGGGCGGTCCGCGCGAGCGGGCCGCCCCTGTCGGCGTCTTCCGGCCGGTGCGTCGGTCGCGGTCGGCCCGGGTAGGCGGCTGGACGTGGCCGTGATCATCGGGACGTCCGGGTGGCAGTACCGCGACTGGCGCGGGCGCTTCTATCCCCAGCGGCTGCCGCAGCGGCTGTGGCTGGAGCACCACGCCACGTACTTCGCCACGGTGGAGAGCAACAACGCCTTCTACCGGCTGCCCGAGCGCGCCACGTTCGAGGCCTGGCGGCAGCGCACGCCGGAGGACTTCCGGTGGGCGGTCAAGGCCAGCCGGTTCCTCACGCACATCAAGCGGCTGCGCGACCCGGAGGAGCCGGTGGGCCGGCTGATGGAGCGCGCCGCGGGCCTCGGGGAGCGGCTGGACACCGTCCTGCTCCAGCTGCCGCCCACGCTGAAGGCCGATCCCGAGCTGCTGCGCGAGTGCCTGGCCCGGTTCCCGGCGTCGGTGCGGGTGGCGGTCGAGCCGCGGCACGACAGCTGGTGGACCGACGAGGTGCGCGCGCTGCTCGAGCGCTACGGCGCGGCCCTGTGCTGGGCCGACCGGGGCGAGCAGCCGGTGGCCCCGCTGTGGCGCACCGCCGGCTGGGGCTACCTGCGGCTGCACACCGGCGCCGAGGGCTGGGCCTACCGGCCCGAGGCCCTCCAGCAGTGGGCCGACCGGCTGGCCGCGACCTGGGCCGACGACGAGGACGTCCTCGTCTACTTCAACAACGACCCCGGCGGGGCCGCGGTCACCGACGCGGTCGTCTTCGCCGAGGCGGTGCGCCGGGCCGGGCGCACGCCGACGCGGGTGCCCACCGCCGAGCAGGCGTCGGGCGAGGCCTGGCTCAGCTGTCCAGAGCCGCAGGGTCCTCCGCGTGCTCGACGCCGAGCATCGCCGCGGCCTGACCCAGCACCGTCATGACGGCGAGCGTGTCGTCCAGCGGCATCACCGCGCTCTCGAGGCGCCCGGCCTGCAGGCACTCGGTGACCTCGATCAGCTCGTGCGCGTACCCGCCGCCCAGGTGCGGGCGGGTCACCGTCTGCGGCTCGTCGCCGGCGCGGTGCAGCACGATGGTGTCGGGGTGGTGGAACCGCGGGAGGACGTCGATCCAGCCCTCGGTACCCAGCACCCGCGCCGCCCCCGGGCTCGGGTAGCGCAGCGAGGTGGTCAGCGTGGCCGACCGGCCGTCGGCGTAGCCGAGCAGCAGCGCGGCCTCGGCGTCCACGCCGGTGGGGAACAGCGAGCCGGTCGCGGTCACGGTGTCCGGTGTCCCCAGCAGCATCTGGGCGAACGACACGACGTACACGCCGAGGTCCAGCAGGGCGCCGCCGCCCAGCTCCCGGGCGAACAGCCGGTCGGCCGGGTCGTAGACCCGGGAGACGCCGAGGTCGGCCTGCACCGAGCGGACCTCGCCGATGGCGCCGGCCGCGACCAGCTCGCGCAGCGCGACCACCGCCGGCTGGAACCGGGTCCACATCGCCTCCATCGTGAAGACGCCCGCCGCCCGTGCCGTCGCCACGACCTCCGCGGCACCCTCCGGCGTGGCGGTGAACGACTTCTCCACCAGCAGCGCCTTGCCCGCGCGCAGGGCCGCGGTGGCCACCGCGGCGTGCTGCGCGTGCGGGGTGGCGAGGTACAGGACGTCGACGTCCGGGTCGGCCAGGACGTCGGCGTAGGAGCCGTGCGCGCGGCCGATGCCGTGCCGGCGGGCGAAGTCGGTGGCCCGGGCCGCCGACCGCGAGGCCACCGCGGTCACCCGCGCTCCCTCGACGACGGCGAAGTCGCGCACCACGTTCTCCGCGATGCGCCCCGGCCCGACGATGCCCCAGCGGATCTCCCGGCTCATGGGGTGGACGCTAGCGGGGCGCCCCGGAGCCACCACCGGGCACACTGGCGCGGTGGCCCTGCTGATCGACAGCCCGGTGTGGCCGTGGCGCGGGCGGCGGTGGTCGCACCTGGTCAGCGACGTCTCCTACGACGAGCTGCACGCCTTCGTGGCCGCGGAGCTCGGCATCCCGCGCCGGGCGTTCCAGGGCGACCACTACGACGTCCCCGAGGACCTCTACGACGTCGCCGTGGCCGCCGGGGCGGAGCCGGTCGGCGCGCGCGAGCTGCTCAGCCGGCTGATGGCGGCGGGGCTGCGGCGCCGGAGGCCCCGCCCGCCCGCTGCCGCAGGAGGGCCAGCTCCGCGGTGAGGTTGGCCCGGGCGGCGGCCGTCCAGTCGCGGGCCGGCCCGGGCAGCCGGTACAGCGCCGGCAGGGCGAGCAGGTGCTCGAGCACCGCCGTCCGCCCGGCGGTGAAGACCTCGTCGGAGAGGTGGCCGTACTCCTCGCGGACGGCGGAGGCGTAGCCGGCGTAGGCCGCCGGCGGGCCGGCCAGCACGGCGAGGTCGGCGTCGCAGAGGACGGCGCCGTTCGCGTCGTCCGGTGCGGGGTCGTGCCCGGCGGTCAGCAGCACCAGCCGCGCCACCTCGGCGATCCGCGCCGGGGGTACCAGGCCGGCCAGCCCGCGCTCGGCGCGCTCGGCGCTGCGCTGCTCGTTGTCGTCGCGGCGGGGGTCGTAGACCACGTCGTGGTACCAGGCGGCGAGGGCGACGGCCTCCGGGTCGGTCGCCGCGCCGGAGAGCTCCCCGACCAGCCCCAGCACCGCGGCCAGGTGCCGCAGGTCGTGGTAGCGGCGGTGCGGCTCGCTCCACGCGGCGACGACGGCGGCCCACTCGTCGCGGGCCGCGGGGGAGTCGCCGGCCAGCCGCGCCCAGGCGGCCGCGCCGACCAGGTCGGTCACGCCACCCCGCAGCGGCGCACCGCGAGCAGCGCGAGGGCGCGGGCCGCGGTGACGACGTCGTCGACCGGCACCCGCTCGGCCGGGCCGTGCGCCAGGTGCAGGTCGCCGGGGCCGTAGTGCAGCGTCGGGATGCCGGCGGCGGCGTAGAGCCGCAGGTCGGTGCCGGCCGCGACGGCCCGCTCGGCCGGCGGGGGCCCGCCGGCGGCGACGACCGCGGCCCGCATGTCGGGCAGCAGCGTCGAGCCCGGCACCAGCTCGCCGCTGGCGAACGAGCCGCCGGTCCACTCCAGCCGCACCGGGTGCGCGGCCAGCCAGGGGTGGCCGGCGCAGAAGGCGGCGATCCGCTGCTCGAGCGCGGCCCGCGCCGTCTCCACCGGCTCGCCCAGCCGCACCCCGTAGCGGCCCTCGGCGACCAGCAGGTCGGGCACCGAGCTGGCCCAGTCCCCGGCCCGGACGGTGCCGATGCTCAGGCCGAACGGATAGGCGGTGCCGGTGAACCGCGGGTCGGCGTCGCGCTGGCGCCCGGCCTCGAACGCCCGCAGGTCGGCGTGCACCTCGGCGAACAGCTCGACCGCGCTGACCCCGCGGTCGCGCATGGCCGCGTGCGCGGCGGCACCGGTCACCGACAGCCGGAAGGTGAGCGCGCCGGCGGCGGCGGTGACGACAGCGCGGTCGGTGGGCTCGGGGATCACGCAGGCGTCGCCGCGGTGACCGCGCGCCAGGGTGGCCCAGGCGCCCAGGCCGCCGTCCTCCTCGCCGACGACGCTGTGCAGCGCCAGGGGCCGGGCCAGGCGCACCCCGGCCGCCCGCACCGCGGCCACGGCACCGAGCGCGGCCACCAGCCCGGCCTTCATGTCGCAGGCACCGCGGCCGTGCAGGTCGCCGCCGGACAGCCGCGGGGTGAACGGATCGGCCGGCCAGAGGGCGCGGTCGCCGGTGGGGACGACGTCGGAGTGCCCGCAGAGCACCAGCGCGGGATCGCCGCCGTCGGCGCCCGGCAGGGTCCCCACGACGCCCCACGCCTCGTCGCGGTCGACCTCCTGCCCGGGCGCGTCCGGGGCGGTCGCCGCGGCCGCCAGGTCGATCGGCCAGCGGTCGACGTCGCAGCCCAGCTCGGTCAGCCAGTCGGCGAGCAGGTGCTGCACCTCGACCTCGGCCGCGGTGCCCCCGACCGAGGGGACGGCGACCAGCCGGCAGAGCCGGTCGACCAGCCGGCCGTCGTCCACGGCGGCCAGGACGCGGGCCTCGACGGCGGTCGGATCGGGCACGGCCGGAGTCTGGCACGCGCCACCTCCGGCGAGCCGCGGCCCCGCGGGGGCCCGTCCGCCGGCCGGGCAGGCTAGCTTGCCGGGCGTGACGCAACCCCCTCCGCCGCCCGGTTGGTACCCCGACCCCGCCGGCAGTGGCGGCACCCGCTGGTGGGACGGCCAGGGCTGGACCGAGCACGTCCAGCAGCCGGCGCCGCCCCCTCCGCCGCCGGTCGCCGCGACCCCGCCGCCCCCGCCCCCGCCGGTGCAGGCGCCGCCGCCCCCGCCCGCGCACGAGCAGACCGTCCCGGCGGCGGCAGCCGCCCAGCAGCAGGCGCAGCACCAGGCTCCGCAGCAGCCCCACCAGCAGGCGGCGGGCCCGTCGCTGTACGAGCAGCCGATCCTGGTCGTGAACCAGAAGACCAAGCTGATCGAGCTGACCAACGAGTACGCCGTCGAGGACGCGCACGGCCAGCAGATCGGCGCGGTCGTCGAGGTGGGCCAGAGCGGGCTCAAGAAGGCCGTGCGGTTCGTCTCCAGCCTCGACCAGTACATGACCCACCGGCTCGAGGTGCGCGACGCCCGCGGCGTCGTCCTGGTGCTGACCCGGCCGGCGAAGATCGTCAAGTCGCGGGTCGTCGTCGAGCGGCCGGACGGCTCGCCGGTCGGCGAGATCGTGCAGGCCAACGTGTTCGGCAAGATCCGCTTCGACCTGGTGGCCGGGGGCCAGCTGGTCGGCGCGATCCAGGCCGAGAACTGGCGGGCGTGGGACTTCTCGGTCACCGACTCCGCCGGCACCGAGATCGCCCGGATCACCAAGAACTGGGAGGGCCTGGCCCGCACCCTGTTCACCACGGCCGACAAGTACGTCGTCCAGGTGCACTTCCGGCTGCCGGACCCGCTGGCCAGCATGGTGATCGCCTCCGCGCTCACCGTCGACACGGCGCTGAAGCAGGACAGCCGCGGCTTCGGGTGATCGGCGCCATGGGGTGTGGACCGCCGGATCGGGGGTAGCCTGGAGAGCGTCCGGACCGGGCGATCTGTGTCCCCGGGTGCCAATTGGATACCGCCTCCGCGGACTACCGCCCCGACCTCGGTCGGGGGCCTGGAGCCGCGTTGTGCCTCTCGCCGCGAGGCGACCAGCGCCCGGTCCGGACCTCGACTCCTGAGGGGCCTCAGCCAGCCGGCTGAGGCCCCTCAGCCGTGTCCCGGGTCCGAGGACTGCGTGCCCGCCCGATGCCGGCCGGGGGGCCTCAGCACGACCGTCGTCGTCACGCCATCCACGACGACGACGAAGGAGTCCCGGCCGTGTTCCCCAACCCCGGTCTCGAGGCCGAGCTGGCCTACCGACGCGAGCTGCTCAAGTCCCTCGCCAGCGACTCACGCACCCGGCGCAACCCGTGGCGGGCCCGCCGGCGGCGCCTGTGGCCCTCGCGCTGACCGCACCGGCGGCGGCCGACCCGTCGGCGGGGCGTGTCACCATCCCCGACGTGCTGCCGTGGGACGACCGACCGCTGGTGGGCCGGGACGACGAGCTCGCCCGGCTGCTCGCCGCGGTCGAGCGCGCCGCCGCGGGGCGGGGATGTGCCGTGCTGCTCGCCGGCGACGCCGGCGTGGGCAAGACCCGGCTGCTCGACGAGCTGGCCGGCCGGGCCGCCGCTCGCGGCCTGCGGGTGCTGACCGGCCACTGCGTCGACCTCGGCGACGTCGGCCTGCCCTACCTGCCCTTCGTGGACCTGCTGCGCGCGGTCGCCGCCGAGGCGGCGGAGAGCGCCACGGCGGCCGCCCACCCCGCCCTGGCCGGCTTCCTCGCCGGCCGCGCGGTCGACGAGCCGCCGGGCCCGTCCGCCGGTGACGCGGTCGACCTCGGCCGGCCGCTGCCGAACCTGCGCCCGCGGCTGCCGGTCGACGACGGCCGCCTGCAGCTGTTCGAGGCGGTCGCGGCCCTGCTCGCCGAGCTCGCCGCCGAGCGACCCCTGCTCCTCGTGCTCGAGGACCTGCACTGGGCCGACCGGTCCAGCCGCGACCTGCTGCGCTACCTGCTGGCCCGGCTGGGCGACGAGCCGGTCGCCGTCGTCGCCTCCTACCGCGCCGACGACCTGCACCGCCGGCACCCGCTGCGGCCGCTGCTGGCCGAGCTGGTCCGGCTGCCCGGCGTCGACCGGCTCGACCTGCCGCCGCTGCCCGACGCCGCGGTGCAGGAGCTGGTGCGCGGGCTGGGCGCGGCCTCGGGGGGCGTGCCCGACAGCACGGTGGAGGACGTCGTCGCCCGGGCCGAGGGCAACGCCTTCTACGCCGAGGAGCTGCTGGCCGCGGGCCTGGCGGGGGAGACGCTCCCGCTCGGGCTGACCGACGTCCTGCTCACCCGCGTCGAGCAGCTGAGCCCGGCGGCGCAGCAGGTGCTGCGGGTGGCCGCGGTGGCCGGCCGGCAGGTGCGCCACGAGCTGGTCGCCGCCGTCGGCGGGCTGGCGCCCGGCGACCTGGAGCAGGCGCTGGCCGAGGCGGTGCACCGGCACCTGCTGGTCGTCTCGCCCGAGGGCCGGTACCGGTTCCGGCACGCGCTGCTGCGCGAGGCGGTGCTGGCCGACCTGCTGCCCGGCGAGCGGGTGCGGCTGCACGCCGCGGTGGCCGCCTACCTGGCCGCCACGCCCGGTGCCGGCACCGCGGCCGAGCGCGCGCACCACGCGCGGGAGAGCAACGACCTGCCCGGCGCCCTGTCGGCCTCGCTGGAGGCCGCGGAGGACGCTGCCCGGGTCGGTGCCCCCGCCGAGCGCCTGTCGCACCTGGAGGCGGCCCTGGCCCTGTGGCCGGCCGTGCCGGATGCCGAGGCGCGGGCCGGCCGCGACCAGGCCACGCTGCTGTTCGACGCCGCGGCCGCCGCCCGCTCCGGCGGTGAGCTGCACCGGGGCGTGGCGCTGCTGCGCGCGGCGCAGGAGGTGCTCGGCCCGGACGGGGACCGGGCCGCCCGGGCCCGGGTGCACTACACGCTGGCGCAGGCCCTGGCCCGGATCGAGGACGCCGACGCCGCGCTCGCCGAGAGCGCCGCGGCGCTGGCGCTCGTGCCGGCCGATCCGCCGTCCGCGGCGCGGACCTGGGCCACCGCGGTGCACGCCCGCTGCTGCTACTCGGTCGGCCGCTGGGCCGAGGGCGACGCCGCGGCGGAGGAGGCGCTGGCCGCCGCCGACGTCCTCGGCCTGGACAGCGCCTGGGCCGACACCGCCGTCTCGCTGGCCCGGTGCCGGGGCGGCGCCCCGGCCGACATCGCCGCGCGGCTGGAGGACGCGCTCGCCCGCGCCCGCCGGTCCGGCGACCGGGACGTCGAGATGCGGGTGCTGTTCAACCTCGCCGTCGTCCCCTACGAGGCCGGCGACGTCGCCGCCGCGCTGCGCTGGGTGGAGACCGCGCTGGCGCGTGCGACCGCCCTGGGGGTGCCCTGGTCGTTCTACGCCGCCGAGCTTCGCCACCTGGGGGTGGTCGCGCGCTACGTCAGCGGCGACTGGGACGGCGCCCTGGAGTGGGCCCGGCAGCTGGCACGGGTGCCCGACATGGCCGCCCACGTGCGCGCCGCCGGGCTGCTCGTGCAGGTGGGCCGCGGCGATCCCGGGGGGGCCGAGGCGATCGCGTGGGCCCGCGGCCTGACCGCCCGCCTCGACGCGCACGTGCTCCTGCACCTGGCCACCACCGGGGCGGACCTCGAGCTCGCCGTCTGGCGCGGGGACGCCGCGGCCGCGGTGGCCCTGGCCCGCGACGGCATCGAGCACCTGACCACGTACTGGCGCGACGACCGGCTGGCCGCGGTGCGGCTGGCGGCCACGGCGCTGTGGGCGGTCGGCGACGCCGCCGCGGCGGCCCGGGTCGTCTCCGACGCCGAGGCGGAGCGGCGGTGGGTCACGGCGGGGGAGGAGCTGGTCGCCCTGGCCCGGTCGGCCGAGGCCGCGCACCGGTCGACCGTCGGGGAGTACGGCCGGGAGGCCGCCGCCTGGCTGGTCCGCGTGGACGCCGAGGAGGCGCGGCTGCACGGCGGGGCCGATCCGGCGCCGTGGCAGGCCGCGGTCGCCGCGTTCGGCCCCGGCTACGTGTACGAGGAGGCCCGCTGCCGCCGGCGGCTGGCCGAGGCGCTGCTGGCGGCAGGGGATCGGGACGCGGCCGCCGCGGAGCTGCAGCAGGCCGCGGACGTCGCGGTGCGGCTGGGCGCCGGGCCGCTGCGCGAGGCGGTGGCGGCGCTGGCCCGGCGGGGGCGGCTGGCGGTCGAGCTGCCGGGGCTGGGGCGGGTGCCCGACGCGGCGGCGGTGTTCACCCCGCGCGAGGTCGAGGTGCTGGCCCTGCTCGCCCGCGGCCGCACCAACCGGCAGATCGGCGCGGCGCTGTACATCAGCGAGAAGACGGCGAGCGTGCACGTCAGCAACATCCTGGCCAAGCTGGGCGCCGGCGGCCGCACCGAGGCGGTGGCGCTCGCCGCCCAGCGGGGGCTGCTGCAGGAGTCGTAGCCGCCCCCGGCAGCGGCTCGACGCCAGCCGGTACGGCACCTGGGCGGACGCCCTGTCGCGCCGAGTGGGGCCCGGAGGGCTCCGCGCAGGCGCGACGCAAGGGCTCAACGGCAGCCGGGTACGGCACCTGGCCGCGGTGTCGGCCGGTAGGCCGACCGTGTCAGAGCATCGTGCGCAGGCGCTCCCGCCGGGCCCGGAGCACGTCCACCGACGCCGAGGCCGACGGCGGCCCGGGCACGTGCTGGCGCAGCTGGGTGTGCACCACGGCGTGCGGCGTCGATGTCTTCGCCGACACCCGGCTGACCAGCCGGTTGATCTCCCGGCGCAGCTCGGCGGCGTCGCGCCACGACCGGCCGGCCTCGTCCTCCTCCGGATGGTCCTCGACCGGGAAGAGGCCGCCGTCCTCGTCGTCGTGGTGGGCGCGCTGGGCGATGCGCACGCGCAGTTCCTCGTCGCGCTTGGCCAGCAGCTCCGCCGTCTGCTCGGCGGTGAGCAGGCCGGGGATGCCGAGGAAGTCCTCGTCCTCGGCGGCCACGACCGGCGGGCGGCCCTCACCGGTGTGCGCCGTCCCGCCGTGCAGCACGTGGGCGAAGCGCGCGTCGGCCTCGAGGGCCTCCCACTTCGGGAGCCCCTCGGGGTCCTTCTCCTTGGGCGGCAGCGGATCGAGGTCGAGCTCGTCGCCCTGCACCGTCTTGGGCGGCGGCATGACGTGGTTGCGGTCCTCCTCCATCGACGCGGCCAGCGTGAGCAGCGGCCGGACGGCGGGGAGGAACACGGTGGCGGTCTCGTGCGTGGCCCGGGAGCGGACGACGCGGCCGACGGCCTGCGCGAAGAACAGCGGCGTCCGGTAGGAGGTCATCCACGCCAGGACGGCGGCGCGCGGCACGTCGACCCCCTCGGAGATCATCCGCACGCAGACGGCGATCCGGGCCGAGCCCTCGGCGAACCGCTCGATCTTCTTCGAGGCCTTGGGGTCGTCGGAGAGGATCAGCTCGGCGGCCTTGCCGGTGACGCGGCGGACGATCTTGGCGTAGGCGCGGGCGTCGTCCTGGTCGCTGGCGAGGATCAGCCCGGCGGCGTCGGGCATCCCGCCGTGCTCGCGCAGGTGGGTGATCCGGTCGTCCATGGCGGCGATGACGTGCGGCACCCACTGGCCCTTCGGGTCCAGCGCGGTGCGCCAGGCGGCCATCTCCACCGAGCGGGTGCCGGCCTCCGAAAGCGAGGCGGCGACGACCTCCCCGGCGGAGTTCCGCCAGCGCGAGGTGCCGGTGTAGGCGGCGAAGACGACGGGCCGGACGACGTTGTCGGCCAGCGCCTCCTTGTAGCCGTACGTGTAGTCGGCGCGGCTGACCAGCCCGACGCCGCCGCTGCCGTCGTCGCCCTCGAAGGTGTCCTCCTCGTAGCGCACGAAGGGGATCCGCTCGTCGGGCTTGGTGCGGAACGGCGTCCCGGTCAGGCACAGCCGGCGGGCGGCCATGCCGAAGGCCTCCTCGACCGCCTCGCCCCAGGAGAGACCGTCGCCGGCGTGGTGCACCTCGTCGAGGATGACCAGCGTCTTGACCGCGGTCGCGCGGGCGGCGTGCAGCATCGGCTTGCCCGCGACCTGCGCGTACGTCGTCACGTAGCCCTGGGTGCCGGCCCGCACCGGGCCGACGGCGTTGGTCAGGCCGGGGTCCAGGACGATGCCGAGCCGGTCGGCGGCGTCGGCCCACTGCAGGCGCAGGTGGTCGGTGGGGCAGACGACCACGACACGGGCGACCTCGCGGCGGGACAGCAGCCGGGCGGCCAGCGTCAGCGCGAACGTCGTCTTGCCCGCGCCCGGGGTCGCGGTGACCAGGAAGTCCTTCGGGGAGGCCTCCTCGTAGCGGGTGAGGGCCTCCTGCTGCCAGGCCCGGAGCGGTCGGCTGGTCGTCTGCGGGCCCAGGGCCTCCGCTCGTGCTGCACTCGCCATCGCGTCGCCCATTCTGGTCGGCGCGGACGAGACACGCCCAACCGGCCACCTCCCGCGCGCCCCCGCGCCGACGACGTATGGGCCGGCCCGGCACCGCGCTGAGCTGTGCATTCGCGCCGACGGAAGCGGATCTGTGGCGAGGGTCATGCCGCGGCCGGACCGGTCCGTCCTGTCCCGCCGGTCCCGTCCTTCACTGTCCGAACGTCGCTCGCAACTGCGCGTTGACGAGCACGTTGAGCCGCCGGCGGACGTGCCCGGTGAGCGAGGCGTCGGGCGCCCGCTCCGCCATCTCCACGACCCAGCGCAGGTCGGTGCCGGCGTGCCCGCCGTCCCAGGCGAGCTCGAAGCGGATCCGGGCGTCGGGACGGCGTGGCCACAGCGAGGACCAGACGACCAGGTGCGGCTCCTCGGCGACCAGCACCTCCGGCGGGATCTCGTCGGGCAGCAGGGCCAGCCACGGCCGGGCGGGGTCGCGGTCGGGCTGCGTCAGCGCCTCGAAGACGACGTGCGGCGGCGCGGGCTGGTTGCGGCGGCGCGCGCCGACCTCGATCACGGCGCCGGGTCGAGCGGACGCACGAAGGACAGCCGGTCCAGCCCCGGACCGTCGTAGTCGGAGTGCACGGGGATGCCGTCGACCTCCTTGTCGCCCGGCTCGACGGTGAAGCCGAGGCGGGTGTGGAAGGCCAGCGAGCCCCGGTTGACCGGGCTGGTGATGCAGCGGATCTCGCGGGCGCCGCGCGCCGCTGCGGCGGCGGAGAAGCCCTCGTACAGCCGCCGGCCCAGGCCCCTGCCCTGCGCGGCCGGGTCGACGCCCACGAAGTGCACGTAGGCGGTCGCCGGCCGGGCGGGGGAGAGGAAGCCGAGGAGGAAGGCCACCAGGCGGCCGTCGGCGTCCTCGACCACCGTGCTCGTGTCGGTGAAGTGCTGGAGGAACAGCCGCGGCACCAGCAGGGCCCGCTGCAGGTCGCCCTCCCGGCCCCCGAGGTGGCCCCACCACTCGCCGAGGACGGCCTGGACGCGGGGGTGGTCGGCCTCGACCGGGTGCCGGGCGGTGAGCCCCTCCGGCAGCACGAGCAGGTCCACGGGGTCGGTCGCCGTCACGTCCGCGACCTCATCACCGGCCGGGGGTCGCCGTCCACCGGGTTCGGGCGGCGCAGCGGAGTGCAGGAGGCGAGGGATCCTCGCCTCCCGCACTCCGGTCAGTCGGCCGGCTCGTCCACCCAGTCGGGCCCGTTGACCTCGCCCGGGCCGGCGAGGTCGGCGGCGTCGACGATCGTGTACGCGTACCCCTGCTCGGCGAGGAACCGCTGCCGGTGCGCGGCGTACTCGGCGTCCAGGGTGTCCCGGCTGACCACCGTGTAGAAGTGCGCCTGGCGGCCGTCGGCCTTGGGCCGCAGCACGCGGCCGAGCCGCTGCGCCTCCTCCTGGCGCGACCCGAACGTCCCCGACACCTGCACGGCGACGGCGGCCTCGGGCAGGTCGATGGAGAAGTTGGCGACCTTGGAGACGACGAGGGTGTCCACCTCGCCGCGGCGGAAGGCGTCGAAGAGCTTCTCCCGCTCCTTGTTGGTGGTCGACCCCTGGATCACCGGGGCGTCCAGCGCGCGGCCGAGCTCGTCGAGCTGGTCGAGGTAGGCGCCGATCACCAGCTTCTGCTCGCCGGGGTGCCGGTCGAGCACCCGCCGGATCACCGGCAACTTCGAGGTGGCCGTCGCGGCGATCCGGTAGCGCTCCTCGGGCTCGGCGACCGCGTAGGTCATGCGCTCCTCGTCGTCCAGCGACACCCGCACCTCGACGCACTCGGCGGGCGCGATGTACCCCTGCGCCTCGATGTCGCGCCAGGGGGCGTCGTAGCGCTTGGGGCCGATCAGCGAGAAGACGTCGTCCTCCCGGCCGTCCTCGCGCACGAGCGTGGCGGTGAGGCCGAGCCGGCGGCGGGACTGCAGGTCGGCGGTCAGTCGGAAGATCGGCGCCGGCAGCAGGTGCACCTCGTCGTAGACGATCAGGCCCCAGTCCTGGGCGTCGAAGAGGTCCAGGTGCCGGTACTCGCCCTTCCGGCGGGTCGTGATCACCTGGTACGTCGCGATGGTGACCGGGCGGATCTCCTTGCGCTCGCCGGAGTACTCGCCGATCTCGTCCTCGGTGAGCGAGGTGCGGGCCAGCAGCTCCCGCTTCCACTGGCGGCCGGAGACGGTGTTGGTCACCAGGATCAGCGTGGTCGCCTTGGCCTCGGCCATCGCCGCGGCGCCGACCAGCGTCTTGCCGGCGCCACAGGGCAGGACGACGACGCCCGAGCCGCCGGCCCAGAAGCCGTCGACGGCCTCCTGCTGGTAGTCGCGCAGCGACCAGCCCTCCTGCGCCAGCTCGATCGGGTGCGCCTGGCCGTCGACGTAGCCGGCGAGGTCCTCGGCCGGCCAGCCCACCTTGAGCAGCGCCTGCTTGAGCCGGCCGCGCTCGGACGGGTGGACGACCACGGTGTCGGCGTCGATGCGCGCGCCGAGCATCGGGGCCACCCGCTTGGAGCGGCTGACCTCCTCCAGCACGGCCCGGTCGGTGGTGGTGAGCACCAGCCCGTGCACCGGGTTGTTGACCAGCGTCAGCCGGCCGAAGCGGTCCATTGTGTCGGCGACGTCGACCAGCAGCGCGTGCGGCACCGGGTAGCGCGAGTAGCGCACCAGCGCGTCGACCACCTGCTCGGCGTCGTGGCCGGCGGCGCGCGCGTTCCACAGCGCGAGCGGGGTGACCCGGTAGGTGTGCACGTGCTCGGGGGAGCGCTCCAGCTCGGCGAACGGGGCGATCGCCGCCCGGCAGTCGCGCGCCAGCGGGTGGTCGACCTCCAGCAGGAGCGTCTTGTCCGACTGGACGATCAGGGGGCCGTCACTCACGGGGTGGGTGCCTCTCCTCGGCGGTGGGCGTACACGGTTCAACCGTTCTCGGGTGCGGGGGCTTCCTCGTCGACGAGCGCCACCGAGGTGATGCGGTGCACGGCGAACGTGCGGGTCTCCCCGCGCCGCTCGTCGTAGCCCTGGAGGAAACCACCGGCCAGTGACACCGGGCGCACCACGCGCTGGCTGCCGCTGCCCTGGGCGTCGACGTAGCCCAGCCACACCGGCACGCCCTCGCGCACGGCGCGGGACAGCAGCTCCAGCGTGCCGGCGGTGGTCACCCCGGGCACCTGGCGCACCGCCTCGGAGCGGCGGGCCGACAGCGCGGCGTCCCCGGCGCGGATCTCCCGGACGGTGGCCGCCAGCTCGGCCTCGGTGAGCGGCCGCGGCGCGGGGGAGGACCCCGCCGCCGGGCGGCGGCCCAGCGCGCGCGGCCGGGCCGGCGGCCGGGTGAGGACGGCGCCGCCCGCGGACTCCCCGGCCGGGGCGTACCCCGCCTCGCGCAGCACCGACAGCACCTCGTCGGCGCCCAGGCCGCTGACCAGCACGCCCGGCGCCAGCCGGCGCAGCTCGGCGCTCGCGGTGCGGCGGTCGTTGAGCAGCTGGGAGAGCAGCCCGTGGTCGTCGGATCGCACGTAGCTCTCGATCGAGCCGACCCGCACCCGGCCGTGCTGGCGGGCGACGTCGTCGATCAGGTAGTCCAGCGCCTGCGGCACCGGGGTGCGCGAGGCGCGGCCGAAGAACTCGTGCAGGTCGGTGGCCGACCAGCCGGAGTCCAGCGCCCGCCGCACGCTGGCGTCGGAGACCCGGAAGACCGTCGCCCCGCCCGAGGACTCCACGTCGGCGACCACGGCCAGGGTGTCGGCCAGCTCGGCGACCAGCGGTCCGGGCGCGATCAGCGAGAGGTCGGGCTGGGCCAGCACGTGGTCCACCGGCTCGGGCAGCAGCCCGCGCATGCCGTCGGCGGCGCCGTCCTCCCCGTCGGTGAGCAGGCCCCGGCCGCCGGTGGACAGCACCCCGGCCACGAGCACGCCGAGCCGGGTCGCCTCCTCGAGCAGCGCCGGGACGGGAGCCAGCCGGTCGGCCCGCCGCGGGGTCCGCCAGCGCAGCAGCGCGACCAGGTCGTCGGCGGCCAGCCCGGAGCCCGCGGCGTACTCGGCGAGCGCGGCCAGCGCCGAGCGGCGGATCGCCGGCGCGGTGTGCCGCACGAGGTCGGGGGACAGGGCGTTGACCGCCTTGCCCGCGACGTCGCGCTGCCCGGCCAGCGAGGCCAGGCGCACGCTGTCGAGCCAGCCGCCGACCAGCACCGCCCAGCGGTCGGGGAGGTCCTGCTCCCGCCAGACGTCGTAGGCGCGGGTGGGCAGCCACTCGTCGCGGTGCGGGCCGCCGACGTCCAGCAGCCCCGCCGCGTGCGCCAGCTCCAGCAGCCAGGCGGCCTCGGCCTCGCTCACGTGCAGGGTGCGGGCGAGCCGCTTCTGGTCGCGCACGCCGATCCCGCCGCTGCGCAGCAGCCCGGCCGGCTCCTCCTCCAGCACGGTCAGCAGCTCGCCGATCCGCCCCACCGTCTCCAGCGCGGCGCCCGCCGCCCGGCGGTCGGTGGTGGCGACGTCGCGGGTGACCACCTCCGGCTCCGGGCGCAGCCGCGGCGGGCCATAGGGCCGGCTGCCGCGCAGCGCCAGCCCGATCTCCCGGGGCAGCTCCACGTTGAGCGCGTCGATCCGGGCCAGCAGGCCCCGCTGCAGCAGCCGCCGGGCCGGGGTGCTCGCCGTGCCGCCGGTGTCGGGCAGGTGCCCGACCGGACGGTCGCCGGCCAGCCGCTCCAGCACCTCCCGCTCCTCGGCGGAGAGCTCGGCCAGCGCCGCGGGCAGGTCGGCCGGCAGCGTCACCCGCAGGTCGAGCGCCCGCCGGCCCAGCCCGGCGGGGTAGCGCACCGCGCGGCGCACCGGGTCGGGCGCGTGCAGGACGTCGTCGCCCCACAGCAGCGCCCGCGTGGTGAGCCGGTCCAGCGCGGCGGCGACGTCGTCCTCCGGCACCTCGATCAGCGCGCCGGGCAGCTCGTCGGCGGCGACGCCGTCGGTGGGGGCGAGCAGCACGACGTCGAGCACCTGCAGCGTGGCGGCGTCGAGTTCGTCGAGGGCGCGGTCCACCGACACCGGCACGGCCAGCCGGCTGGCCAGCGCCACCACGTCGGAGGGCGCGGGGCGGGCCACGTCGGGACGGGCCGCCAGCAGCGCGGCCACCTGGGCGTCGCTGCGGGTGCGCAGCCACCCGGCGAGGGTGGCGGGACGGTCGGCGGACATCCGGTCCACGTTACGTCGGCGGGCGCGGGGACGCCGCCACCTCCCCGGCCGGCTGCGAGCATGGAGCCGTGCACCCGGCCGCCGACGACCCCCCGACCCGCGCCGCGCTGGTCGCCTACCGCGGCGGGTCGCTGCGCTGGCTGCTGGGTGGCTCGGTCGCCGTCGTCCTCGCCGTGCTGCTCGCCGTCGCCGCCGTCACGATCGCCGAGAACGGCGGCCGGCGGGTGCCGCTGGCCGGCACCGTCGTCGCCGTCCTGGTGCTGGGCGGCCTGGTCGCCGCCGGCGCGGGGCTCGGCGCGCTGGTGCGCAGCCGCCGCTGGGAGCGGGCGCTGGCCGGCACCGCCTGGCAGACCGGCGTCCTCCGCGTGGCCGGGCCCGCCCTGCTCACCTTCGTCCCCGAGGGCACCGACGAGTGGGACCCCGACGACGCCACGGTGCGGCTCCAGCTGCAGAGCACGACGCTCTGGCGCACCCGCGCCGTCCAGCAGCTGGACGGCGCCGAGGTGCGGGCCGCGCCGGTCGGCGGGCGGTCGTGGGTGCTCACCGCCGAGGGCAGCGAGACGCTCTACGGCGCGCGGGAGCGGCGGCGCGGCCGCTGACGCCGGATCCCCCGCCGTGGTGGAGTCGCGTGCGATCCGGGTACGCCGTCGGGGAGAATGCCGACGACGAGCGGGCGCCCGAGCGCCCCGACGGACCCGGAGGGGACATGGCCAAGCGCAACCCGAAGCAGGCACACCTGATCGAGCCGACGTGGGGGCAGTCGGAGGACGCCGGCCCCCCGGTGACCGAGCTCATCAGCGAGGTGGCCGGGCCGCTGTCGCCGTTCGGCGAGGACCACAACTTCCCGCTGCCGCCCGAGCGGCTGCGCTACGCGCACCCGACCGACAAGCCCAACCGGGCCGGCCTGATGGCCGGCGAGGGTCGTCGCTGACCCCTCCCGCACGCGACACCGCGCCGCCGTCTGCTCCCGACGGCGGCGCGGTGTCGTTCCGGGCTACTTCGCCGGCGCCCTGGGTGCCGGAGCCAGCCGGACGATCAGCTTGGACAGCAGGCTGCCGACGACGACGTAGACCAGCGCGGCGATCGCGGCGTTGACCGTCTCGGGCACCCGCATGTCGGCGCCGGTGAAGAGGTCGACGGTGAACCAGCCGAAGTCGTTGCGCCACGTCGCGGCGAAGTCGACGAGCGGGTTGGCCGGGTTGGCACGGAAGAACCAGAAGACGGCGTGCAGCAGGATGACCGCCCCGATGAGCGAGGCGACGACGCGCACGACCGTTGCGACCAGGGAGAACGCGCGGGCGGCCATGCCCGCATGATGCCGTGGCCACCGACCGCCCGCGACCCGTCGCCGGTCAGCCCAGGGTGCAGTCCACCGCCAGGGCGCGGTGGTCGGACAGCGGCAGCCGGACCGACTCGGCGGCGCCGTCGGCGGTCAGCGGACCCCGCGCGAGCAGGTGGTCCAGCTGCCGCAGCGGCTCGTCGACGGGGAAGGTGACCGCCGAGGCCAGCGGGCGCATCCGGGTGACCCGCTGGGCCTGCCGGGGCTCCATGTTGAGGTCGCCCATGACGACCAGCGGCTCGCGGGTGCCGGCCAGCGAGCGCATCAGCCGGCGCAGCTGCACCTCGTTCCAGCCCGGGACGAACGACAGGTGCGTGTTGCAGACGGTGAAGTGGCCGTGCGGCCCCTCCAGGACGGCGGCGACGGCGACCCGCGGCTCGTCGCCGACGACGCGCGGCCGCCGGTCGCCGCGGAACCACACCGGCACCCGGGTGCGCAGCGCCGGCAGCCGGACCACCCGCCAGGACACCACCGGCAGCCGGGACAGCAGGGCGATCCCGTAGCTGGCCGACCCCGGCTGCTCGTCGCCGGTGGCGGCCATCCAGGTCCCGCCGGGGGTGCCCGACAGCGCGGCGACGAACTGGGAGTCCATCGCCCCCATCGCCTCGGCCGCCACCGCGGTCAGGTCCGCGCCCATCGACCGGGGCTGGTCCCGGTCGACCTCCTGGAGACCGAGGATGTCGGCGTCCAGGGCCTTGACCGCCGCCGCCAGCCGGTCGACGTCGACCCGGCCGTCCTCCGGCGAGCGTCCGTGCAGGATGTTGAAGGTCGCGATGCGCACACCGTTCCTGTGCCCGCTGAGGTGCAGATCTACCGTGCGTGCGACCGGCGCGGCCGGGTAGACGTGTGCTCGTGCAGCCTTCCGACCGGGACGAGATCCGAGACCTCCTCAAGCGCACGGCGGTCGCCCTCAAGCAGGCCGACGTGCCCTTCGCCCTCTGCGGCGGCTACGCGGCGTGGGTCCGCGGTGCGCCCGAGCCCGACCACGACGCGGACTTCCTGGTGCCCGCGGCCGAGGCCGAGCGGGCGGCCAAGGTGCTGGCGGAGGCGGGGCTCGAGGTCGCCGATCCCGCGGAGGACTGGCTGACCAAGGTCGTGCAGGGCAACTCGTTCGTCGACGTCCTGTGGCGCACCTGCGGGCGGCCGGTGGAGAGCGACCTCATCGAGCGGGCCGAGGAGCTCCCGGTCCTGTCCGTGCACATGCCGGTGCTCGCGGCGACCGACATCCTCACCACCAAGCTGATGGCGCTCGACGAGCACTACTGCGACTTCTCCCGGCTGCTGCCCGTCGCGCGGGCGCTGCGCGAGCAGGTCGACTGGGACCTCGTGCGCCGGGACGTCGCCGACAACGACTTCGCCTCGGTGTTCCTGGAGCTGCTCGCGCGGCTGGGAGTGGTCGAGGCACCGAGCCCGGAGACCGCGGGCCGCTAACCTGGGGGACAGCGGCCGTCCGGCCGGCAGCCACCCCGCGAGCGACTGAGGGATCAACGTGCCCACCGGCAAGGTCAAGTGGTTCAACCCGGAGAAGGGTTTCGGTTTCCTCTCCCGCGAGGGCGGCCCCGACGTGTTCGTCCACAAGGACGCCCTGCCCGCCGGCACGTCCGAGCTCAAGCCCGGGCAGCGCGTGGAGTTCGGCATCGTCGCCGGCCGCCGCGGTGACCAGGCCCTCCAGGTGCGGGTCCTCGACCCGCTGCCGTCGGTGACCGCCGCGCACGCCGCGGCGACCCGCAAGAAGCCCGACGAGCTGGTGCCGATCATCGAGGACCTCATCAAGCTCCTGGACGACGTCTCCGAGGGGCTGCGGCACGGCCGGCACCCCGACAAGTCGCACGCCCGCAAGGTGGCGACGGTGCTGCGCGCGGTCGCGGCCGACCTGGAGCACTAGAAGGACCCCGTCCTCCCCACCCTTCGCAGGCTCAGGGCGGGGCCCGGGACGGGGCCGCCCTCGCCCCCCACCGCTCGCAGGCTCGCGGCGGGGCCCTGCGAGGGGGCCATCGGTCGCCTTTCGCGCGCGAATGGCGGGTCGCGAGGCGGCCATCGGTCGCCTTTCGCGCGCGAAGGGCGGGGGTCAGCCCGCCGGGGTGCTCGGCACCGGGGTTGCGGTCCCGGTGCCGCCGGTGACGTCGCCGCCGGCGCGGAGGAACCCGATCGGCCAGGCGCCGGTGAACGACCCGCAGTCCCCGCCCTTGTCCTCGACCACCACGAGGTAGAAGGCCGGCGGGACGACGTCGGAGCTGTTGATGCCGTCGTAGACGGTGGTGCCCGGCTCGATCTCCACCTCGCCGATCTGCTCCTGGAGCCGCTCGTCGAAGACCTGCACGCTCCAGCCGCGCTCGGCGAGGCTGTCGGGCACGGTCAGGGTGATCGGGGCGTCGGGGGAGACCTCGACGATCGGCGGGCTGATCTCGTAGCGCTGCCCCTGACCCTCCAGGCAGTACTGGGTGGGGGAGGCGCGGACGTCCTGCGGCCCCACGGTCACCCGCACCTCCGGCGGGGCGACGGCCTCCTCCTCCCCGCAGCCGGCCAGGAGCAGCAGCACCGCGGCGAGCCCGGCGGCCCGCCTCACGGCGTCCACCCACCGGGAGCGGTGGGGCCGAGCGGGTCGGTGGCCGCCTCCGGGCTCCAGCCGGGTGCCGGGGCGGCCGCGCGCGCTGCGGCGCGCTGGCGGCCCCACAGCACGACGCCGACGGCGAGCACCAGCAGCGCCGCGGCGACGGTGAAGCCGAGCCAGCCGGTGGGCGGCAGCGCGATGCCGATCGCCCCGCCGAGCACCCAGGCCAGCTGCAGCATGGTCTCCGAGCGGGCGAAGGCCGAGGCGCGCAGCCGCTCGGGCACCTCGCGCTGGATGATCGCGTCGAGGGAGACCTTGCCCAACGCGTTGGTCACCGCCGAGACGCCGGCGACCACCGCGGCGAGGGTGAAGCTGTAGAAGATCGCGGCCACCACGGTGACGCCGGCGGCCACCCCGGCGGAGATGAGCACCACCCGGTCGGGGTCGACCCGGTGCAGCCGCGAGCCCACCGCGGTGCCGAGCACGCTGCCCGCGCCGGCCGCGCCGGCGATGGCGCCGAGCGCGAGGGTGGCCTCCCAGCCGGTGCTCGTGGCCTGCACGAGGAACGCCGAGAAGATGGTGAGGAAGCCGCCGAGCCCGCGCAGCGCCGCGTTGGCGCGCAGGGCCACCACCACCGCCGGGTTGATCGACCGGCGGCGCTTGCCGGTCTCCTCGTGCGGCGTGGTGGAGAGGACGTCGGCCGGCAGCTCACCGGTGGGGACGTCGACGTGCGGGGGCAGCCGGATGGCCAGCACCCCGGCGACGGCGAAGACGACGGCGGTGGCCCACAGCTCCGGCGGGAAGCCGAACGCCCACGCCAGGCCCGCCGCGATGCCGCCGAAGACCCCTGCGGTGACCAGCCCGAACACCGACGTCCGGGAGTTTCCGGAGGTCAGCGACATCGCCCCGGGCAGCACGCGGGGGAGCACCGCGGCCCGGAGCACGTTGTGCGCCTTGGACAGCACCAGCACCCCGAGCGCCGCGGGGTAGAGCACGAAGTCGTCGTAGTGGGCGGCCATCACCAGCGCGAGCAGCGCGCGGCCGAGGGAGCACGCGCCGAGCGCCCAGCGCCGGCCGCGCTGCAACCGGTCGAGCAGCGGGCCGATGACCGGGGCGACCACGGCGAACGGCGCCATGGTGACCAGCAGGTAGAGCGCCACGTTGCCGCGCTGGGCGTCGGTCGTCGCCGCGAAGAAGAGCGTGCCGGCGAGCGAGACGGCGATCATGGCGTCGCCGGCCATGTGCATCGCGTTGACCCAGAGCAGGTGGGTCAGCCCGCTCTCGCCCGCGCCGTCGGCCCGGCTGGCCGCCTGCACCCGCCGCACCGCGGCGCCGGTGAGCTCGCGGGAGCGCGCGACGGCCACGCGCGTGACCGTCATGCGCTGGGGTGCCGGCGGGTCCCCGGCGGCCGGGACGGTTCCCGCCTCGGGCAGCGGAGCGACGGTGGGGGGCACGGCAGGAGGCGCGGCCGGGGACAGCGCGGGCGGTGCCGCGTACTGCTGACCCGCGTACGGCTGCGCCGCGTAGGCGGCGGGGTCGTACGGAGGAGCCGCGTACTGCGGGGTCGCGTACTGCGACGGGTCGTACTGGGGCGGCGCGTACGGCTGTCCCGGGTACGGCTGGGCGGGCGGGCCCGCGGGGGGCTGGGCGGCGGCCCACACCGGCGGGTACCCCGCCGGCCAGGCGGCGGCCGGCGGCGGGCCGGGCCAGGCGGACCCGGCGGGCACCGGCGGCGGCGCGACCGGCGGCGGCACCTGCGGCTGGACGGGCGCCGGCTCGGGCAGCGGCCGGGTGGCCGGCCGCGGTCGCTCCAGCGGGGTGGTGTCGAGCGGACCGGTCACCGGCGGCGGTGGGGTGCGGCGGCGCAGCACTCCCCGGCGCGGGCCGGGACGACCGTCGGACGACACCACCCCATCGTGCCGCACACCGCCGACCGGACGGCTGAGGCGTCAGCGACAATGGCGTCGTGCCCCAGAACCAGGACCCCGCCGCGCCCGAGGACGACGTGCTCGCCGCGTCGGTGGAGCTGGCCCGGGCCGCGGCCGTGGAGACCGCCGGCGATCCCGTGCTGGTGGGGGACCACCTCACCGCCACACCCGAGACCGCCGACCTGCCCGAGGGCGCCGACCCCGTCGTCCTGGGCGAGACGGTCACCCACTGCTTCGCCAGCACCCTGCCCGGCTACGTCGGCTGGTACTGGGCGGTCACCCTGGCCCGGGTGCCGGGCGAGGACGTCGCCACCGTCGACGAGGTCGTGCTGCTCCCCGGCGACCAGGCGCTGCTGGCCCCGGCCTGGGTGCCCTGGCACGAGCGGCTGCGCCCCGGCGACCTCTCCGTCGGCGACGTCCTGCCGGCCACCGAGGACGACCCGCGCCTGGTGCCCGCCTACACCGTCGACGACGACTCCGCCGACGACGCCGAGGCCTCGGCCGTGGCGGTCGAGATCGGCCTCGGCCGGGAGCGGGTCATGTCGCGGCAGGGTCGCAGCGAGGCGGTCACCCGCTGGGCCTCCGGCGACTTCGGCCCGCGCTCGGCGATGGCCCGGCACGCCCCCGGCCCGTGCGGCACCTGCGGCTTCTTCCTCCCGTTGGCCGGCTCGCTGCGCGGCATGCTCGGCGCCTGCGGCAACGCCTACGCGCCGGCCGACGGGCACGTGGTGACCGTCGACTACGGCTGCGGCGCGCACAGCCAGGCCACGCTCGTGCACGACGAGGCCACCGAGGTGGTCAACACCGCGCGCTACGACACCGCCGAGTACGACGTCCTGAGCGACTGACCGCGGTCAGCGGTCGCGCGGGCCGAGCTGGCCCTGCCAGCGCATGATCCCCAGGCCCAGGACGGCCAGCGCGATCCCGGCCACGCAGGTCCAGGTCCACACGCGGTCGACCCGGTCGCCGGCGAACAGCAGGACGACGAGCGCGACGGCCCACACCGCGACGCCGGCGAGGACGACGCGGGCGGTGTCGACCCGCAGCGGGGGCGGGGCCTGCTTCGTCGGACCGGGCACGGGGAGCACCCTAGGGGCTGGATCCGGCCATGCCCTGTCCGGGGCGGGGGCCGGCGTGTGGCACTCTGTCGCCGTTTGTCGCCCGCCCGGCCCGCGACGGCCGGCAGCCCGCCCGGAGAGTGCGCATGCCCGAGAACTCCCGCCCGTCTCCCGGTGACGCCGCCGCCGAGGGAGCCGCGAAGCCGGCTGCGCCCCGGCGCAGCGAGGGCCCGCGGGTCAAGCCGCGCAACGGCCTGGACCGCTACTTCTCCATCAGTGCCCGCCGCTCCACGGTGGCCCGCGAGCTCCGCGGCGGCCTGACCACCTTCTTCACGATGGCCTACATCGTGATCCTCAACCCGATCATCCTGACCTCGGGTCTGGACGTCCGCGAGGTGCGGCTGGACTTCGGCGCGGTCGCCGCCGTCACCGCCCTGATCGCCGGCGTCATGACGATCCTCATGGGCATCGTCGGCCGGTACCCCTTCGCCCTCGCCGCGGGCCTGGGCATCAACGCGGTGGTCGCCGCCTACGCGGCCACCTCGCTGGCCTGGCCCGAGGTCATGGGCCTGGTCGTGCTCGAGGGCCTGCTGATCACCGTGCTGGTGCTCACCGGCTTCCGCAAGGCGGTCTTCGAGGCGATCCCCGGGCAGCTGAAGACCGCGATCGCCGTCGGCATCGGGTTCTTCCTCACGATCATCGGCCTGGTCGACGCCGGGGTCATCCGGCCGGGCGGTGCGCTGATCAGCTTCGGCGTCAACGGCGAGCTGGCCGGCTGGCCGCTGCTGGTCTTCGTCGTCGGGCTGCTGCTGACGGCGGTGCTCGTCGTCCGCAAGGTCAAGGGCGCGCTGCTGATCGGCATCGTCGTCGCCACGGTGCTGGCGATCGTCATCGAGGCGGTCGCCGAGGTCGGCCCGCGGACGGCCGGCGGCGAGGAGGTCAACCCGCGCGGGTGGGCGCTGCAGGTGCCGGCCCTGCCGGACGACGTCGTGGGCACCCCCGACCTGTCGCTGGTCGGCCAGTTCTCCCTGTTCGGCGGGTTCGAGCGGATCGGCGTCATCGCCGCGCTGCTGATCGTCTTCGCGCTCATGATCGCCGACTTCTTCGACACCGTCGGCACGGTCACCGCGGTCGGCGCCGAGGCCGAGCTGCTCGACGAGAAGCGCGACCTGCCCAAGTCCCAGCCGGTGCTCCTGGTCGACTCGCTGGCCGCCGCCGCCGGTGGTGCCGGCGGCGTCTCGTCGAACACCACCTACATCGAGAGCACCGCGGGTGTGGCCGACGGCGCCCGCACCGGCCTGGCCAGCGTGGTGACCGGCGTGCTGTTCCTCGTGGCGATGTTCTTCAGCCCGCTGGTGCAGGTCGTGCCCTCCGAGGCGGCCGCGCCGGTCCTGGTCATCGTCGGCGCGATGCTGATCAGCCAGATCCGCGAGCTGCGCTGGGACGACATGTCCCTGGTCATCCCGGCCTTCCTGACGATCGCGCTCATGCCGTTCACCTACTCGATCACCAACGGCATCGGCGCCGGCGTCGTGAGCTTCGTGCTGCTGCGCACCGCGGTCGGCCGGCGGCGCGAGGTGCACCCGCTGATGTGGGTGATCGCGGTGGTCTTCGTCGTCTACTTCGCGCTGGAGCCGCTGCGCCAGCTGTTCTGAGCGGGCGCCACGGAGGTGCTTAGGTAGGCTCACGGTCGTGGGGCGGACGACGCTGGACACCGCGGCGCTCGCCCACGACCTGCGCCTGGCCGTGATGCGGTTCTCCCGCCGGCTGCGCACCCAGCGGGTCGACACCTCGGTCACCCTCACCCACCTCGCGGCGCTGTCGACGCTGAAGCGGCACGGGGCGATGAGCCCGGGGGAGCTGGCCGCGCACGAGCGGGTGCAGCCGCCGTCGATGACCCGCGTGGTCGTCGCGCTGGAGGGCATGGGCCTGGTCACGCGCAGCCCGCACCCCAGCGACGGGCGGCAGGTCGTCATCGAGCTGACCGAAGCGGCGGAGGAGCTGCTCACCGCGGAGGCGCAGGCCCGCGAGGCCTGGCTGACCGAGCAGCTGCAGGAGCTGACGGCCGAGGAGCGCGCCGTCCTCCGCGACGCCGCCACGATCATGGAGAAGCTCGCCGCGGGTGACCGTCACGAGCGCTGAGCCCACCTCCTCGCGCGGCGCCTTCCGGTCGCTGCGGGTGCGCAACTACCGGATCCACGCCTCGGCCAACCTGGTCAGCCTGACCGGCACCTGGATGCAGCGGATCGGCCAGGACTGGCTGGTGCTGCAGCTGTCGGGCGACAGCGGGGTGGCGCTCGGGCTGATCACGGCACTGCAGTTCGGGCCCACGCTGGTGCTCGGCATGTACGGCGGGGTGCTCGCCGACCGGTACCCCAAGCGGCGCACCCTCGTGCTCACCCAGGCCGCCATGGGTGTGCTGGCCCTGTGCCTGGCGGTGCTGGTGGCCACCGGCGGCGTCGCGCTGTGGCACGTCTTCGTGCTCGCCGGGGCCCTGGGCGCGGTCGCGGCGGTCGACGCGCCGGTCCGCCAGTCCTTCGTCTCGGAGCTGGTCGGGCCGGACCTGCTGGCCAACGCCGTCGGGCTGAACTCCTCGATCTTCAACGGCGCCCGGCTGATCGGGCCGTCGCTGGCCGGTCTGCTGATCGGCGCCGCGGGCGGGAACACGGCCCCGGCGTTCTTCGTCAACGCCGCCACGTTCGCCGCCACGATCGCCGCGCTGGCCGCCATGCGCGCCGAGGAGCTGCACCCCAGCCCGCCGGTGGCCCGCGGCCGCGGCCAGCTGCGCGAGGGGCTGCGCTACACCGCGTCGCACCCGGACCTGGTGCTCGCGATGGTGCTGGCCTTCGTGATCGGCACGTTCGGCTTCAACTACCAGGTCACGATCGCGCTGATGGCCCGGGAGGAGTTCGGCCTGGGTGCCGAGGCCTTCGGCCTGCTCTCCTCGTTCTTCGCGGTCGGCTCGCTGTCCGGCGCCCTGCTGTCCACCCGGCGCAGCGCGCGGCCGCGGCAGCGCTTCCTCGTCGTCTCGGCGGTCGTCTTCGGCCTGCTGACCGTCGCCTGCGGGCTGATGCCGTCCTACGCGTCGTTCGCCGTCCTGCTGGTGCCCACGGGTGCCGCGGCCCTGCTGTTCAGCGTCGCCAACAACAGCTTCGTGCAGCTGGGCGCCGATCCGCAGATGCGTGGTCGGGTCATGGCGCTGTACTTCATGTGCTTCATGGGCGGCACCCCGGTGGGGGCGCCGCTGGTCGGCTGGGTGTCCGAGCACCTCGGCGCCCCGTGGGGGCTGGTGCTGGGCGGCCTGGTGGTCGTCGCCGCCGGGGTGGGCGCCGGTGCGTGGCTGGCGCGGGGCCGGCGGCTGCGGCTGGAGGCGCACGTCCGCCCGCCGCGGCTGCAGCTGCACGTCGGACCGCGCCGTGCGCCCGGCAGCTGAGCGGGCTGCGGCCGGTTCCAGGTCGTACCGTGGGCACATCCCCCCGTCGGGCCGTCCCCCGGAGGCCGCCATGGCCGGCGCGCTGCTGCAGATCGGGTTGATCACCGTCGCCCTCGTCGGTGCGGTCGGGTTGATGGGCCTGGCCGTGGGGCTGTTCACGGGCAGCGTGCGGCTGCCCCATCCCACCCGCCGCCGGGCGGTCCCGGCCACCGACCGCCGTCCGGTGCAGCAGGTCGCGGCCGACCTGCGCCGGCTGGCCCGGCAGCTGGCCCTCGTGCCGACCGGCGCGCCCCAGGCCCGCCGCCGCGGCCTGCAGGCGGCCTACGACGACGTGCTCGTCGAGGCCGCGCTGCTGCTCGACGTGCCGCACGCGCTGGCCACCACCCCGCCGGGGCGGGCGCGCGACGTGGAACGGCTGCGCCTGGAGACCGCGCTGCGCACCGCCGGACTGGCGGTCGGCGACTGAGCGCGCCGCCGTCCCTCCGCCTGTTCCTGGCCGTGACCCCACCGGCCGGGGCGGTCGGCCACCTCGCCGGCGCCCTGGCCGTGGTGCGGGGCGCGCCGGGGGAGCCCCGGTGGGTGGCGCCGGAGCGCTGGCACCTGACCCTGCTGTTCCTCGGCGCTGTGCTGCCGGAGGTGGTCGGTGAGCTGGGCGCCGCGGCCGGGGCGGCGGTGGCCGCCGCGCCACCGATGCGGCTGCGGCTGGCCGGCGCCGGCCGCTTCGGGTCGCAGCGCCGGCCGGCCGTCCTCTGGGCCGGGGTGGAGGGGGACGTCGAGCCGCTCAACGCGCTCGCCGGGCGGCTGGCCGGCGCGGCCCGGGGGCTCGGGCTGCCGGTCGAGGACCGGCCGTTCCGCGCGCACCTCACCCTGGGCCGGTGGCGACCCGGCCGGCCGGCCGACGGCGCGCTGGCCGAGCGGCTGGCCGGCTACCGCGGCCCGGAGTGGCCGGTGCGCGAGGTGCAGCTGCTGCGGAGCACGCTCGGCGCCGCGCCGCGCTACGACCGGCTGGCGGGCTGGGCGGTCGGCTGACCGGTCACCAGGCGTACTCCTCCGGCGCGGGCCGGTAACCGGGGAAGACCTCGTCGAGGCGGGTCAGCTGCTCCTCGGTCAGGTGGACGTCCAGCGCGCGCAGCGACCCCTCGAACTGCTCCATCGTGCGCGGGCCGACGATCGGTGCGGTGACGCCCGGCCGGTGCAGCAGCCAGGCCAGGCCGACGTCCGCCGGCTGCTGCCCGATCTCCCGGCAGAACGCCTCGTAGGCCTCCAGCGCCGGGCGGTGCCGCTCGATCCGCGCCCGGTTGCGGTCCTCGCTGCGGCGGGGGCCGCCCTGCTGGTCGAGCACGCCGGCGAGCAGCCCGCCGGCCAGCGGGCTCCACGGGATCACGCCGATGCCGTAGCGCTGGGCGGCCGGCAGCACCTCGAGCTCGACGTGCCGGGTCAGCAGGTTGTAGTGCGACTGCTCGCTCACCAGGCCGAGGAAGCCGCGCCGGCCGGCGGCCTCGTTGGCCGCCACCAGCTGCCAGGCGGCGTGGTTGCTGGAGCCGACGTACAGCACCTTGCCCTGGGTCACGAGCGTCTCGCAGGCCTGCCAGATCTCGTCCCACGGGGTGGCGAGGTCGACGTGGTGGAACTGGTAGAGGTCGATCCAGTCGGTCTGCATCCGGCGCAGCGAGGCGTCGCACGAGCGGACGATGTTGCGGGCGGAGAGGAACGTGTCGTTGGGCCAGTCGGACATCCCGCCGTAGACCTTGGTGGCCAGGACGGTGCGCTCCCGGCGCTCGCCGCCCTGGGCGAACCAGGTGCCGAGCACCTCCTCGGTGCGGCCCTTGCCGGCGTCGAAGCCGTAGACGTTGGCGGTGTCGAAGAAGTTGATCCCCTCGGCCTGCGCCCGGTCCATGATCGCGTGCGCGTCGGCCTCCTCGGTCTTCCAGCCGAAGTTCATGGTGCCGAGGCACAGCCGGGAGACCGACAGGCCGCTGCGCCCGAGGTGCGTGTACTCCATGGACGACCACCCTGGCACCCTGTCGGTCGTGTCGCAGATCCACCCCGCCGCCACCGACAGCGCCTTCGACCGGGCCACCACCGTGCAGCGGGGAGAGGCCGGCGAGCCGCTCGCCGAGCTGGACCCGGGCTGGGAGGTCGGCGGCGGGATCCTCAACGGCGGCTACCTGATGGCGGTGGCCGCGCGGGCCGCGCTGCTGGACAGCCCGCACCCGCACGTGGTCGCCGTGTCGGCCAGCTTCCTGCGGGTCACCCCGCCGGGCCCGGCCACGGCCGGTGTCTCCGCCGGCCCGGCCGGGCGCACGCTCGCGCACGCCTCCGTCCTGCTCACCGGGGGCGCCGGGCCGTCGCTGTCGGCGCAGGTCACCTCGGCGACCCTGGGCGACGACGCCGCCGAGTACTCGGCCAACCCGATGCCGGCCGTCGCCCCGCCCGACGAGTGCCTCTCCTTCCGCGACGCCCGGCCGCCCTCGGGCGAGGTGCCGGGCCTGGTGCAGCGGCTGGACACCCGGCTGGACCCGCAGACGGCGGGCTGGGCGCGCGGCCGCCCCGGCACCGAGCCGGTGCTGCGCGCCTGGATGCGGCTGGCCGACGGCCGGGAGCCCGATCCGCTGGCGCTGCTGCTGTTCGCCGACGCGCTGCCGCCCACCGGGTTCGCCGTCGGCCGGATGGGCTGGGCGCCGACGGTCCAGCTGCAGACGATCGTGCACGCGCTGCCGGCGCCGGGCTGGTGCCTGGTCGAGGCGCGCTCGACCGAGGTCGCGGGCGGCTGGTCCGACGAGGACTACCGCATCTGGGACGCCACCGGCCGGCTGGTCGCGCAGAGCCGGCAGCTGGCGCGCCTGGCCCGCTAGGCCGGTGGCGCCGGCAGCTCGACGTCGCCGGTGAGGTAGCGCTGCACGGTCGGCCCGACGGCCGCGACGACCGACTCGGCCGTCGCCGAGGCCAGGGGCTCCAGCCGCAGCACGTAGCGGGTCAGGACGACGCCGACCAGCTGGGAGGCGACCAGCGAGCCGCGGGCGGCGCCCTCCTCGGGCGGCAGGTCCAGCGTGCCGACGACGCGGCGCAGCACGCGGGCCACGAGGAACTCGCGCAGCAGCCGGGCCGACCACTCGTTGCCGACCGCGGACCGGACCAGCGCCAGCCCGGCCGGGCGGGCGGGACCGTCCCAGACCCGCAGCAGGATCCGCACCACCGCGGTGCCGAGCTCCTCGCGGGGGCTGGCGAGCACCTCGGGCAGGAAGTCGCCGGGGTCGGCCGGCGCCTCCACCGCGGCGAGGAACAGCTGGTCCTTGGTGCCGAAGTAGTGGTGGACCAGCGCCGGGTCGACGCCGGCCGCGGTGGCGATCGCGCGGATGGACGCGCCGTCGAACCCGCGCTCGGCGAAGGCGGTGCGGGCCGCGGCCAGCACCGCCTCGCGGGTGTCCGGGTTGCCGGGCCGGCGTCCGGTGGGCCGGCGGCGCGGTGCGTTCAGCTGGTCCTCCTCCGCAGGGTGGCCGCCGCCAGGGCGAGGGCGACGAGAGCGGCGCCGGCCACGATCGCGACGTCGGCCACCATCGTGCCGGTCGCCTCCACCGAGCGCCCCACCTCCTGCAGGGCCTCCACGGCGTAGGTGAGCGGCAGCACGTCGCTGACCGCCTGGAGCCAGCCGGCCATCTGCTCGCGGGGCACCAGCAGGCCGCAGAGGAAGAACTGCGGCAGCACCACGACCGGCATGAACTGCACCGCCTGGAACTCGCTGCGGGCGAAGGCGCTGGCCAGCAGCCCCAGCGCGACCCCGAGGACGGCGTCGACGACGGCGATGAGCACCACCAGGGCCAGGGGCCCGGCGACGTCGAGGTCGTAGAGCGTGGTCGCGACGGTGACCGTGACGACCGCCTGCACCGCCGCGGCCAGGCCGAAGGCGGCGCCGTAGCCCAGCAGCAGGTCGCACCGCGACAGCGGGGTGGTGAGCAGCCGCTCGAGCGTGCCGGAGGTGCGCTCGCGCAGCATCGCGATGCTGGTCACCAGGAACATCACCACGAACGGGAAGACCCCGAGCATGGTCAGCCCCACCCGGTCGAAGACGCCCGGCTGCCCCGGCGGGGCGGGGAGGTCGGCCCACAGCAGGTACAGCAGGCCCAGCAGCAGCGAGGGCAGCAGCACCAGCATGCCGATCGTGCGGTGGTCGTGCCGGAGCTGGCGCAGCACCCGGCCGGTGGTGGCGGCGGTCAGCCGGGGCGTGAGGACGGCGCTCATGCCGCCACCTCCTGCGCGCGGACCAGGCGGAGGAAGGCCTCCTCGAGGTCGTCGGTGCCGGTGCGGTCCCGCAGCTCCTGCGGAGCGGCGTCGGCCAGCAGCCGGCCCTCGCGGAGGAGGAGCAGCCGGTCGCAGCGGCGGGCCTCGTCCATGACGTGGCTGGACACCACCAGCGTCGTCCCGGCGGCGGCGAGGGCGCCGAACCGTTCCCAGAGCTCGGCGCGCAGCACCGGGTCCAGGCCGACCGTCGGCTCGTCGAGGACGAGCAGCTCCGGCCGTGCCACGAGGGCGCAGGCCAGCGAGACCCGGCCGCGCTGGCCGCCGGAGAGGTCGGCGACCAGCTGGCCGGCCGCGTCGGCCAGGCCGACGTCGGCGAGGGCCGCGTCCGCCTCCCGCGCGCCGCGCCCGTACAGGGCGGCGAAGTGGCGGGCGTTCTCCCGCACGGTCAGGTCGGCGTACACGCTCGGCGCCTGGGTGACGTAGCCGACGCGGGACCGCAGCGCGGGGGAGCCGGCCGGCTCCCCGAGCACGGTGACCCGCCCGGAGCGGATGCGCTGCACGCCGACCACGGCGCGCAGCAGCGTGGTCTTCCCGCTGCCCGAGGGACCCAGCAGGCCGGTGACCCGCCCGGCCGGCACGGCACAGCTGAGGCCGGGGAGGACCGGGCGGGCGCCGCGGTGGACGACCAGGTCGGTGACGGTGACGGCGTCGGTCATGGGGACCTCCGGGAGAGAGAACTCAACGCCTGATGAACTCAACGGTAGATGAGTTCCCTGCGCGCGGTCAACGGCTGGACGACGCCGGGTCGGTCAGCGGCCGCGGCGGCGCGAGACCGCGTCGACCGCGGCGATGAGGAGGAAGGGCAGCACGCACCACAGCGTGAGGACGACGACCGCCCGGCCTACGCCGTCCCCGTCGAGGTAGGCGGCACCACGCAGGGCCCGCACCGCGACGCCCGGGGGCAGCACGCCGGCGAGCGGCTCCAGCCAGCCGGGCAGGTACTCCGCGGGGAGGCTGCCGGTGCTGGTGGCCGCGCCGATCGTCAGCAGCACCGCGGTGGCCACGAAGGTGCCGGCGCCGCCCAGCAGGCGCAGGGCCAGGGCCGCCGCGGCGCCCGAGGCCAGCGCCAGCAGGGTCACCAGGCCGGCCACGGTCCAGCCGCCGGCGGGCAGCGCGCCGAACACCCCGACCGACAGCCAGGCGCCCAGCAGGCCCGCGGCCACGGCGAACAGCCCGGCGCTGAGCAGCCGCAGCCGCAACCGGAGCTTCGGGGCGGCCTGGTAGCTGGTGATGCCGAACAGGAAGCCTCCGAGCACCACGCCGAACGCGGTGTGGTCGATCGCCCGGCCCTGCTCGTCCCCGGCCGCGAGCGGGGCGACGTCGGTGACCGTCGGGGGCCCGCCGGCCAGCGGCCCGAGGTCGGTGGTGAGGTCCTGGGTCACCGGTCGGCCGTGCGCCCCGGCCACGAGCAGCCGCGGCGGGCTCTCCAGCAGCAGGGCGCCGTAGACCTCCCCGGAGCCGACCGCCCGTTCGGCCGCCGCCGCGTCGGGCAGCGGTGCCAGCAGGTAGCGGCCCGGCGCCGCCTCGGCCAGCCCCGCGCGGACGGCCTCGACCGCCGGGGCCGGCCCCACGACGCCGACCGGGAGGTCGTGCGGAGCCGCCGTCGGGAAGGCGGCCAGGTAGACGACCACGAGCAGGGTGCCGACGGCGACCGCCACCAGCGCCGGCAACCCGATGCCGCGCAGGGCCGCCTTGACCGGCGACCCGTCGGAGCGCCGCTCCTCGGCGGCCTGGTCGGTCGGTCCCGGTGGCGGCGTCAGCCCACCGGGCATCAGGCGCCCTGCCCGGCCAGCGCGCGGCCGAGCGCGTCGCCCGAGGTCCAGGCGGCGGCCACCCGCGACGGCGCCGACCAGCCGTCGCCGCAGGCGCCGATGCCGTCGCGCAGGCCGAACGGCTCCGGTCGCGGCTCGGCCGGCCGGGCGAACGTCCACCGGTGCACCGCGGTCCACGCCGGGGCGGTGGTCACCCCGAGCGCGCGGGCCACGGCCGCGGCCACCACCGGGACGGCGGCGCCGGGGTCCCCGAGGTGCGCCCGGGCCAGCCGCGGGGTCGTGTGCGCGACCAGCACCGGAGCGCCGTCCCCGCGGCGGTCGCCGTCGTCGGCGACCCAGGCCAGGTCGTCGTCCCCGTTGACGAAGGCGCCGTGCAGGTCGGCCGGCCACTCCCGCCGGTCGAAGCCCAGGACGACGGCCAGCGCCGGCTCCCAGGCGCGGTCGCCGAGCAGCGCGGCGGCGGTGGCGTCGTCGAGCAGCCGGCGGGCCTGCGGATCGGGCAGGGCCAGCGCCACGGCGGGCGCCGGGTCGCCGTCCACGGTCGGGCCCGGGCCGATCCGCTCGACGGCGTGCTCCTGGCACACGTCCAGCCCGTCGGCGAGGTCGACGGCCAGCGAGCGGAGCCCGCCGGGCGCGGCGTACCGGAGCGGGCCGGTGGTGCGGCCCTCGACGCCGCCGGGCCCGGCGACGGCGAAGGTGTCGGTCCACGGCCGGGCCAGCCCGCGGGCGGTCCAGCCGGCGACCACGGCGGCGAAGGCGGTGCCGGGCTCGGCGGTCAGGTAGGAGGCGCCGAGGTCGACCGGGCGGCCGTGCATCGTCCGGGACGCCAGCCGCCCGCCGGGGCGCCGGCCCCGGTCGAGCACGCGCGGGGTGGCGCCGCGCTCGGCCATCGCCCGCGCGCAGGCCAGGCCCGCGATGCCGGCACCGACGACGACGGGAGCGGGGGAGGGCACCGCCCGATCCTGCGGGCTGGGCCGCTGCGCCGCTCGGGGAGGATCGGGGCGTGCCCCCCGAGCTGATCACCGATCCCGCCGACGAGCGGCTGGCCGACTTCCGCGACCTGGTCGCGGGCGACCGCCGGCCCGGGACGGCGCGCGGCACCGGCCCGGTCATCGTGGAGGGCGTGCCCGCCGTCGAGCGGCTGCTGGCCTCGCCGTACCGGGTGCGGGCCGTGCTCGGCGTCCCCGGCCGGCTGGCCGCGCTGGACCTGCCCGGCGACGTCCCGGCCTACGAGGCGGACAAGTGGGTGCTGTCGGAGGTCATCGGGTTCCGGCTCACCCGCGGCGTGCTCGCCTCGGCCGACCGGCGGGCGCCGGCCGACCTGGGGGAGCTGCTGGCCGGCCCGGACCCGGCCGCGCCGCGCCGGCTCGCGGTGCTCGAGGCGCTCAACGACGCCGAGAACCTCGGCTCGATCGCCCGCTCGGCGGTGGCCCTGGGCGTGGACGGGCTGCTGCTGGACCCGCGCTGCGCCGATCCGCTGTACCGGCGCGCGGTCCGGGTGTCGATGGGGCACGTGCTGGCCCTGCCGTTCGCCGTCCTCCCGGACTGGCCCGGCGGGCTGGACCGGCTGCACGACGCCGGCTACCTCACCGTCGCGCTCACCCCGGCCCCCGACGCCGTCGACCTGGCCGACGTCGACCCCCGCCGGCACCCGCGGACGGCGGTGCTGCTCGGGGCCGAGGGCCCGGGGCTCACCGCCGGGGCGCAGGCCGCGGCGCGGGTGCGGGCACGGATCCCGATGCGGACCGGCGTGGACTCCCTCGGCGTCGCCGCCGCGGCGGCGATCGCCTTCGCGACGCTGCGCTGACCGTCAGCCCCGCAGGGAGAAACGGGCCAGCATCGCCCGGGCCTCCTCGGCGCGCGCGGGGTCGCACATGATGTCGTAGCGGCCGGCGGTGATCCGGCTGGTGCTGGTGAAGTCGCGGCGTCCCCGGGTGGCGGCGTACCCCATCCCGCCGAAGAGGGCGCCGAACACCAGGCCGATCAGCAGGCCGGTCAGCACCGAGGAGAACCAGTTGGTGCCGTCGGGGGCGAAGATGCCGAGCAGCAGGCCGACGAACAGACCCCACCAGGCGCCGCCCGCGGCGCCCGCGGCGATGGCCCGGCCCATGGTCAGCCGGCCGGTGACCTTCTCGACCATCTTGAGGTCCGAGCCGATGATCGTGACGTTCTCGACGGCGAACTTCTCGTCGGAGAGGTAGTCGACCGCCGCCTGGGCCTGCTCGTAGCTGTCGTAGGAACCGACCTGGACGCCGCCGAGCGGCATGGACACGGACGCTGACATGTCCGGTGCCGTACCCGGTCAGCGGCCCGAGGACACCCTCAGCGGTGCCGGCGGACCCCGAAGACGATGTCCTCCCACGCCGGTATCCGGGCACGGGGGTCCTCGTCCTCGCCGTCGGTGCGGCCGAGGACCACGGTGTCGTGCTCGGCGATCTCGTCGAGCAGCTCGTCGGTGCTGCGGGCCGGCTCGGGGCTGCCGTCGGGGGCGGCGACGTCGCGGACGCCGGGCTCGTCGGTCTCCCGCCGGGCCGGGGGCGCGGCGGGGTCCGGCACGGCGGTCACCGGCCGGTGCACCGGTGCGACCGGCAGCCCGCTGGGCACGTGCGGCACGACCCGCACCAGGCGGGTGCCCTCGGCGAAGTCGGTGGTGGCGGCGTCGGCCGGGGTCACCGTGCGCGCCGGGATGTCGTAGGCCCACCGGGTGGTGCCGGACTTGGCCCCGGCCGTCCACGCCGCGGTGACCTGCCAGCCCTCGTCGCTGCGGTGGGCGTCCCACGAGACGGCGTCGAGGTCGGCGCCGAGCAGCCGCAGCCGCTCGGCCATGAACTGCTGCAGCGCACCGCTCGGCGGGCCCTCGGACAGCCGCACGCGTGCCTCGCGGGCCTGCTCGGCGATCCGCTCGCGCTCCTGGAGCACGGGGTGGGCGAAGCGCATGATGCGCTCCACCCGCGTGCCGGAGGCCGCGGCGACCTGCTCGGGGGTCTCCCCGGCCCGGATGCGGGCCTGGATGACCCGCGGCGGCAGGTGGGTGCCCAGGTCGACGTCGATCTGGCCCAGCCGGCGGGCGTCCCCGCGCGCGGCGGCGCGGACCCGCTCGTCGATCGGCAGCTCGAACCGCTCGCTCTCGTCCGTCGGGTCGGCGCCCTCGAGGGCGAGCACCAGGCTCTTGCCGTCGTCGGAGAGCGCCACGAGGCGCAACGCGCGCATGGGCGACCTCCGGGGGACGGCGGCGGGCGGGGAGACGACAGACCGAGGCTATCCGCGCGCGGGGGAGCGCGCGGGCAGGCCGCCCGGCGTGGCGCGAACCGCCGCATACCGAATCCCGGGCGACACGTGCCCGCAACACGCGGGCGGCAGTGTGACGGGTGGGGCTGCTGCAGCGGTGACGACGACCGCGCAGCTCCCGCCGGGGCGCCACGCGGGAGGCGGCCCGGGCGCCGTGCGACCCTCCCGCGGGCCGTCCTGCGCGCAGCGGGGAGGCGGCCCGTCCCACGAGCCGAGGAGGTGCGATGGCCAGCCCCCTGGTCGACCGCTGGTCGACCCCCACTCCCGCCCCCACCGCGCCCGGACTGCCGCCCGCGGTCCGTTCCGCGGTCGCCACGATCGCCGGCGCGTCCGGCGCCTGGTGCCCGGCCCTCTCCCCGGCCGGCGACCGCGTCGCCTACGTCACCGACCGCTCCGGCATCCCGCGGCTGGAGGTCGCCGGGGTCGGCGCCGCCGCGGTGCCGGTCGTCGTCTCCGGCCCGGGCCAGGAGGTCGTCTCGGTCGCCTGGTCGCCCGACGGCGCCTGGCTGGCCTACCTGGTCAGCCCCGGGGGCTCCATCCGCGCGGAGCTGCACGTCGTCCGCCCCGACGGCAGCGGGCGGCGGCTGCTGGCCGGGGAGGACCCGCGGGCCACCGTCTTCGCCGGCGGCTGGACCCGGCCCGGTTCCTACGTCTGCTCCATCGCGCCCGGCGACGGCCCGGACGCCGACGTCGTCGTGGTGGACGTCGAGAGCGGCGCCCACCGCACCCTCGCCCGCGGCGGGTTCCTCGTCGTCACCGCGGTCTCGCCCGACGAGCGGCGGGTGCTCGCCCGCCGCGGACCGCGCGGCTTCCGGCACGTGGTGCTGGTCGACGTCGCCACCGGGGAGGCCCGGCGGGTGCTGCCGCTGGACGCCCCGGGCGGGATCGCCTCGGAGGACGGCCGGTTCGCCCCCGACGGCCGCTCGGTCTACGTGCGGGCCGCGCTACCCGGCCCGCTGCGGGAGGACCGCGCCGGCCTGGTCGAGGTGCCGCTGGACGACGACGGGCCGGCCGGCCCCGGGCGGGTGGTGCTCCGCCGTCCGGACGCCGACCTCGACGGCTACGCGCTGCGCCCGGACGGCACCGTGCTTGCCGTCTGGAACGCCGGCGGGGTCACCGAGCTCGCCCTGCACGACCTGGCCGACGGGGCGCTGGTGCGCGCCGTGCCGCTGCCCGAGCCGGTGCTGCCCGGCTGGTCGCTGGCCTCCGACGGCGACACCGTCGTCGCCGAGCTGACCGGCCCCGCCGCACCGCGGTCCCTGTGGCGGATCTCCCTCGGGGGCAGCGCCGCGCCGCAGCGGCTGTCCCCGGGGCCGCGCCGGCCGGATCCGGCGCTGCTCGTGCGGCCCGAGCGGGTGGAGTACGCCGCCGCCGACGGGCTGCCGCTGGCCGGCTGGCTCTACACGCCGCCGGGGCAGCAGGGCGCCAACCGCACGGTGGTCAGCTTCCACGGCGGCCCGGAGGGCCAGGAGCGCCCGGCGTTCTCACCGGTCGCGCAGTCGCTGGTGGCCGCCGGCCTCACCGTGTTCGCGCCCAACGTCCGGGGCTCGGGCGGCGAGGGCCGCGCGTTCATGACCGCCGACGACGGCCCGGCGCGGGAGGCGTCGTTCGAGGACGTCCGCGCCACCGTGGACTTCCTCGTCACCGCGGGCATCGCGGCGCCGGGGCGGGTCGGCGCGCACGGCTGGTCCTACGGCGGCTACCTGACGCTGGTCGCGCTCACCCGCTGGCCGGACCTGTTCGCCGCCGGCGTCTCGCTGGCCGGCATGAGCGACCTGCGCACGTTCTTCGCCGCGACCGAGCCGTGGATGGCCGCCACCTCGGTCACCGAGTACGGCGACCCGGTGACCGACCGGGAGATGCTCGCGGCGATCTCGCCGATGACCGCACTGCACCGGCTGACCTCGCCGGTGCTGCTGGCGCACGGCGACCGGGACACCAACGTGCCGGTGGCCGAGTCGGTGCAGGCCCACCAGGAGCTGCAGGCCCTCGGTGGGCCCAGCGAACTGCTGCTGCTGCCGGGCGAGGGGCACACGATCGTCGGCCGGGAGCACCTCGTGCAGCTGTCCGAGCGGGTCGTGGAGTGGTTCGACCGCTGGCTCTAGACGCACCGGAGGCCGGGAGCGCAGGTTTCCTGCGCTCCCGG